>JBDTOV010000084.1:0-20660 GCA_039933035.1 Ginsengibacter sp.
GAATATTACTTAAAGAGTATTGTGCAAATGTGCAGGTATTGGAAAAATGCAATGACCCAGCAACAGGTTTAAAGGCAATTGAACTGCACAAGCCTGATCTTGTATTTCTCGATATTGAAATGCCGCAGATGAATGGGTTTGAAATGCTCGAACATCTCCCTCAAATTAATTTCGCAGTCATTTTCACCACGGGATACGACCAGTACGCAATTAAAGCTTTTCATTTTAGCGCCCTTGATTATTTATTAAAACCCATTGAGCCAAAGGAATTAATAGATGCTGTTAAGAAGGTGGAAGAACAACACCATTTACCAATGCCTGAACAGTTTGAGATGTTATTAAAGAAAATAGGTGGCATTAACATTGGCTTTAATAAAATTGCGGTACCAACGGCAGAAGGCTTTGAGTTAATTCCGGCCACCGAGATTGTATATTTTGAAGCTGAGAGTAACTACACGCATATCTTTTTGAAGAATAAAAATAAAATAATAGCCTGCCGTACACTCAAAAAAATAGAAGAGCAAATACAGGATTACAACTTCTTTGTAAGGGTACATAATTCTTACATGGTTAACCTGAACGAAGTTGTCAGGTACGTTCGTGGCGAAGGAGGTTATCTTGTAATGAGTAATAACACCTCCGTAAATGTTTCCCGCAGCCGCAAAGATGCCCTGTTGCAATTTTTCTAAACATTCATACTCTCCATTTACATTTTTATTGAGTCACTTACTTAATGGCGCTGGCAAAGTCCCAGGAGGCAAAGTAATTTTAATTATCAATCAACAGTAATTAAACCTCGAACAAAAAATAGCCATTTAAATTTTTCAATTACTAATTCTAAAAAAATAAAAATCATGAAATCAAAATTAAATTTCCGCTTCAGCATGGCATTGTTATCAGTGCTGCTTCTTTCAAATTCATTTGCTCAAAAGGATTTTAGCAATGCAACCGTATACAGCTATCCCTCCAACCAATCCATGATTACTTTTCCTTCGCCTGAAAATAATTTAATGATTAAGGAAGATGTCAATAAAAAGGTTTTAAAGCATTTTAATAAAACCTTTAGAAATTCAGAAAATATAAAATGGGGGAAGCTTGATGATAATTTTCTTGCAACGTTTACAAAGGATATATTGCCACCAAAACGCTTTTCGATAAAAAAGGTCATTTGATCTATTCAATTGATTATTTTTCAGAAAAAGAACTTCCCGTTAACATTAAAAATATAGTTATAAGTAATTACTGGCATTATGCTATAACAAGTGCTGCCAGGATACATCAAGATTGCCAAAAAATCTGGATTGTAAAACTGGCCAATAAAGCAAACTATATAGCAGTAAGAATAGAAAATGGAGAAGAAGAAGAAATAGAGAATTTTAAAAAAGCCAATTAAAATTTTTCTCTGAGCTTGCAGAGCGTTGATATTTACGACTGTTCTTTTGCCGGCATGGTCTTTAACTTAAAAATATGATGAATAAGGCTGAAATAAATCATCCTCAGGACTTATGTATTCCCTTTTATAGTATGGGTTTTATAGGAAATTCTATCCGGCAATCAGTTCGGTGTAAATAATTCTGCTGATATTGTCCGTCTGCATATTACTAAAACAAATATTGGACGGACAACAATTTATATAATATAAAAAGCAGTTCCCCACTTCCGGCATTCTCATGAATAACATGCTAATAACAAAGAACTTTTATTTATAGATTTGGTTACGTTATTAGCAGACGGAATGCTAATATCCGCCTGTGCAAAGTTGTACCGCTACCTGCAAGCATTCATCGTAATTTAGTAATTGACACTATGAATTTTGAACCTTTACTCATTGACGAAAACATAACCAAGAAAATTTACGCAAACCCGGATTGCCAGCGAATTTTTAAGTCATATCAAGAATACTATTTCAAGACTGGTTATAACATTAGTTTTCATTTTACTTCTATGATCACATTTTTAATGAGGACAATTGCAATACGCCCCAATGTAGCCGTCTCGATATTTTAAGAGCTTGCCAATGCTTTACATTTTTAATAAGGTATCTATGCTTACTTACATTTTTTATGCTTCCGTTCTTTTTTACAGTATGAACGATATAACAGGCGAACTACTACGGCCGCAACAATAAAATTGCATAGTGCAGACTTAGACCAATCTGTTCGTTTACATGAATGCTCTGGCTTGTGGCAGTCGTCACCATAGCCTTTTTTCGTCCAATCACCATTAGGGTCAGCTACTACCTTATCGGGTACACCCCCCATATCGCCTACCCTGTTTGCCATCTGCTGCACGTACCGTTTAAACACAAGGTACCAACGGTCATTAACAGGTATTGCCTGCTCAATCCAGCGAAGTATGGAAAGCCTTCGTTCTTCACCAGCCAACAGTGCCTGCCTGGTGCTTACAGGTATGGTTAACTGGAATACGCCTAATACGCGCCGCCAGTTAAAATCCTGCCGCTTTCCGATACCAACTGATGCGAGCTCATTATTATCATTGTTTACATCCCGGTAGGTATAATTTTGCTGGCCCCTGCTAAGGATAGCAGTTGTCACCTGCTTTACGGTTATATTATACACCTGGCCTTTTCTTACCGTACCAGGCAGATCAACAGTAAGCAAGCCGGCAAAGTTGCTGCCTGCTTTTCGCAGTACCGGTATATAAGTAACGCCTTCCGCGAAACATTGTATGGTGTAATTATCTGCTTTGCTTAGCCGGTGCGTTGCATACATTTCATTGGCCTGCGATAAAATATCATCAGCCAAAGCTTCAGGTAAATAAATATTTGCTATGCTACCTGCCGGGGTGTTACCCCATTCAATCATCAATTCATCGGGTTGAAAAGTAGTTGGCAGGAAAACCGGGGTAGGCCGAATTTCAAACGTTTGCGGTGCACGCCGTGAGTCTATAAGGCCCGGGTTAGGTACATTGACAAATGTGAGATTACGCTGGGCCAGTTTATCTGAATTGGAAGGATCGAGATTGGTTGGAATTGGATCCGGGTCAAATGAAATTTCTGTTATGAGGCACTGGTGTTCGCTGCGAACTAATTGTTGTATGGGCAGCAGAGCGCCCATGCCGGTGAAAGGTCCGTCAGGTAAATTGCCGGGAGTTGGGCCCACGAGCCTTACAGGAAACAGCAGATCGCCTGGCTGATTGATATCGAGCCAGCAACCAAAATAAGTATCTACTTCACCGCCGATCAGATCCGGATTAATGACCCGGATATTTGGTACATCTGTTTGCGTGTTCATATTGGCAGACCCCGTATTAATGCGCGGAGTGGCAAAGAAAGGAATGGTCATGATTTCCGGGCCCAGCACGCCGAGTAATGGTATACGCTGTCCATCTGCATTGGTGGCAGAACGGTATAAGGTATTGGGATCGTATGTAGCATTTGTTTGCTGAGCAGGCCACATACGAAAATGTGCCCGTACATTATTAGCCGAAATAATATCGCGATACCGCACACGGGCTACTGCAAAGTTATAGACAGGGGTGCCGGATGTATCTGTTGGGGCTAAAGCAAGAGTCGATAGTTCTTCTTCCTGGTGCAGCGCTTCAAATAAACTACCTGCTGAGCCGGGACTGCCATTTAAATTAGTAAGGGCCTGTTGGATAAAGTTAGTAGCAACCGTACGTGCGGTGCCGGAAGTAGCTACATGAGCAGCAAATTTTGTATCACCTGCTTTTACCTGGAACACCCTTACATCGGTGCTTAGATACCATTCATAACCATGCGCTATATCTCCATGAAGTATAAATGGATTGGGGTTTTTAATTAATTGAATAGTGGCAACATTACTTACCGTGCTACCACCCGCGGTTAAAGATGCTGTTAATCCCAGTGTTTCTATAGTAGGCACGAAATTAAACATGCCGGCATCCTGGAATATGATACGGAAAGGAAAAGTAAAACGCTGGGGGCTATCAGGTAGAGAAGGGTTTTCCGGTATTACTGAGCCGGTGAATTCAAATGATACTCCCGCCACCGGAGCAGGTATGGACGGCCTGACAGGCGGATTATTAAGGTTGCCGGAGTTGAGGCTTAAATCGTTGGGTTTAAAACCTTCAGCTACTATGTATAAAGCTGTCTCAATAATGACAGGGGTGCCGCTGCTATTAATAATTGCCTGAATTTCACCTTGCCCGTAGGTTGAACGGTTCACGATAAAAAAGCAATCTTGTTTTGCTATCTGTATGGTAACAGCACTTGATGCTATACCATTTGCTATTACTACCAGGTTATATTGGCCGGTGTCTATATTACCGGGGACCTGCACTGTGACCGTTTGAGAAGTTGCGCCGGTTGCAATGCCCATTGAAGAAAAGTTAGTCGTGCGCAGGTAAACAACCTTATTATTGGTGTTGTGCGTAATACGAACAATGGGATAATTGGTTGCGACCATGGCATCATCTCCATAACTGCAGGCCTGAGATAACCCATTGAATTGTGTACCTGTTAAAACATAACTGTGCCCTGCTACCATTGCAACAGGTGAATTGGTAATACCTGGTCTCCATGCATTATTGGGAATGGCGAGAGGTGAATCTAATGCCAATATAGACATAGAAGCCTGTTGCGATGAAAACAACACTTCGCCAGTAGGTAAGAGCAACATCCGTGCCCGCCAGGCATCCACCGCATTAGAAGGTGGTTGTGCGTTCAGTGGTGCTATAGCGGTATTGGCTACAGGATCATATAAAAATACGGTGCAGGGATTAGACCAAAAAGAAACGGCTCCTGTACTTGAAACTTCCCTTACGGTTTGCCCGCCTACAAAAAGCACATTGCCGTTTGGCAGTAAAACACCCGGGGTATCAATAGCAGTTTGAAGACTGCCGTTAACATTGTTGTAGTTACCAACGCTTGTATCGGCGGGCAGGTCCTGGCCGGCTGCCCAGGTATTGGTAGCTGGTGTATATAAAGCCGTATGGCCGGTACCGCCCACAAAGAAAGCCCTGCCATCGGGTAAGGCCAGTGCAGGTCCCATTTCTTTAATAGTGATAACATTGGTGGTTACCGGATCTGTAATGCTTACAAGGGGTAGCGTGGAAAGTGTGTTGCCTGCATTTACCCATTGGTCTGTAGAAGGCACATACCGTTCAGTAGCGGGTGCTCCTACAATTTGGACGGTAAGCACGGAGCCATCGGGTAGTAATGTCCATGTTTCTTCATTGGTATTGCTTACCTTAGTTGGAATAGCGACGGTACCAAATGCAAGACCTGCTTCAGTCCACGTATCGGTATCAGGATCCCACAGAGCAGTACGGTTTGAGCCGGGAGCTCCTAAAAGAACGCGGCCATCTGCCAGGGTACAACCTGTTGCATCGCTACTGACCCAGCTGAAGGTAGCCGGTTTGTTTAGCGCCGACCAGAGATTTGTTTGGGGATCAAAGATTTCCCCAAGTGACGTTGTACCACCTCCTGCTGTTGCATCACTATACTCGCCGCCAATTACGAAAACCCGCCCATCTCTTAATATACCAGATGCAAAAAACTGGCGGCTATTGATCATTGGATACGGGCCCGACCAGGCGCCTGCTGTGTAGTTGCCCTGCGCATCAGGTGCCAAGCGATACCAGTTCTTAGCTTCGGTAGTAATATTGCTTAAAAAAGCATCTTTAACCAGTATGTTGCCATCTGTCAACAGCAACATCGTATCAGGTCTCAAACCTGAGGGTATATTTGTATAAGCTGTCCAAACATTTGCCATGATAATTTTTTTATTTTATGAAAATAATAAAAATATTAGATTATTCAAATACCCTGTCATCGTTGCTTACTAAATCAGGGTCAACATACGGATTACTGACACCATCTTTTAAATGTCCATTGCCTTGAGCGCCTCTTCCTATATTAGGATTTCGTAAACATGTAACTGTAGCCAAATTTGTAAATAATTGTTCATTATTGTTATTATCCCAAGCTGGCTTACTCCAGATGAAGCTATGGCTGAAACATGCACCAATGCTGATGTTTAGCAGGTCTGCCGTTATTGGGCAAAACTGAATGGCCAACTCCGTATCACAGACAGCCCCCGCTGTATTAATGCGGGGGCTTATTTATTCTCTTCAATCATTTTCTAAATCGGGTGGTTTTCTTCAATACGCATAATGTTAGCCGGTCGCCCGTCTTTTCGTCTTGCTTTTCAGGTTTATTTTTTCAGTCATTGTGGGTTAATTTGATGACTCTTTTGGATTTTATTGTCTGGCTTTGTGTGATTCCAAAAAATACCAGTGTGCCACAAAATTGGCAGCTTATTTGTTACAATTTGGTTTGTCTTTATTTATAATATCTGTCTTTAAAAAAGTGTTATTTAGTATTGGTTGCCAGGTGAAATTGTCTAACGTTGATACTGTAAACATTTTTTCTGCTTTATGTGTAAGAAGATATTTAGTAAAATCATCCTCCATTTTTTTTAAATTATCAAGGTCGCAAGGCCCCATTTTTTTACCTGTTGCTAACACCCCCAGGCTATCAATAATTGATGGTTTAATGCCTTTATTTAGGGAAACTGAAACTGTTTTGTTATTGTCTATTCGCTGGATGATGTAGAGTCCTGTGAAAGTGGTGTCCACAAAAAAAGTATCGAATTGATAACGGCCACCAGTCAGATAAATAGCAACGTCTGTAAGGCAGGGTGAAGGCTTGCTTACAATACGTAAATTGGTCCTGTCTATAGGTTGATTGGGATATAATTCTTTCATAGCCTGCTGTATTGCCAATGCACCTACCACAAGACCATCACACAAATGCCCATGAAATTTTTCAAGGTCTTTGAGCTTAATTTTTTGTTGATGATTTAATCTTCCTTTTGAAAAATCTGTATCAAGTGTTATAAATGTAATTTGTTTACTTGTGGTACAAGACAAAAAGAGAATTGCAAAAATAGTTATAAGAAAATACTTCATAGCAATTTGAAATAAATGTTGATATAATATAGCCCGGTTAATATAAAGGTGATGCCAGCCACAATTCGCATAATTTTTTCAACTTGAGTAATGACTTTGAAATATTTGCCTAATTTTTCTAAACTAAAAGCAATTATAAAAGCGAATAAAATAACGGGCAGTCCTGTGCCGGCTGAAAAAACAATGGGCAACATTAAACCGGATTTAATGGTTAAAGGAATCAACATTCCAAAAAATAAAGCTCCGCTGTAGGGGCAAAATGCCAATGCGAATAATGCTCCCAAAAGAAAAGAGCCTAACAGTCCTTTTGTTTTAAATTTTTCAGAGAGATTTACGGTAAAATCCCCTCCTTTAATAAAATTGAGTTTGAGAATACCTAACATGATCAATCCTAAAATCACCAATATAAAACCAAGATACTTATCGCCATTGCCTTGAAATAATTTTGCAATATGAAATTTACTTGCTCCAAAATAAATAATTGCACCAATTAGTGTGTAGGAAAACATTCTGCCCAACATGTATAGAACACCACTCAACAACACTTTCTTCTTACTATTGATTGTTTTGGCAATATAGGCTGTAGCCGTAATGTTAGTTGCCAATGAGCAGGGTGCAATTGCAGTAAGTAAGCCCAATGCAAATGCAGTGAGTAAAGGCAGATCGCTATTTTGCGCAATATTTTCTAACCACTCCGTCATTACTTAAACGCTTTTATTTCTTTTTCAAGACCATCTTTAAATTTTTCTGCATCGCTTCTTGCATTCATAAATGCAAAATCTGTTAAATTTTTTTTTGCTCTTGTAGTAGGATTGTAAAGAAATAATGCTGTTCCGGTAGCTTCAAATTGTTCTGCCATTTTTCCATTTTTTTTGTCGTCTACATTGATGAGGGTAAAGGAAATTGCAGGATATTTTTGAAGTGTCTCTCGTGTCAATTTTTCAATTAAATTACAAGTCATACATCTATGTTCTGAATGAAATTGTATTATTTGAATTGTTGACGTACTGGATATTGCATTTTCTTTTTTAGTATTTTGTCCATTACTATTGTAAGAACCAAGTAACAACAGCACCGTCATCAGAACTGTGGTAAAAATTGATTTAGTCATTTTATTATCTATTTAAAGGGTTGAATATTTATTGATCATTGCTAATTGCCCGGCGTGACAAACTGTGTTTGACACAATGCTACCAAACGCTTTCGTTTTTGTCTTAGTGCTGAATTTTTTTGTGGTGATATTTTTAAAAAATCGGGTACTGGCTTCTTTCCAAATTCCAGGAAGGATTTGTGTTTTCGTTTTCATAGAATGATATTAAAAATGTAACCGGAAAGAATGATAAAGAAGGTTATCACAGCAAAAAAGATAGCAATGAGCCTGAAGGTCATTACTTTTTTCAACAGCATTGCTTCGGGAATGGATAATCCGACAACAGCCATCATAAATGCGATAGCCGTGCCAATAGGAATTCCTTTTTGTACAAATACCTGGATAATGGGTACGACACCTGCTGCATTGCTGTACATTGGCACACCAAGTATTACAGCTAATGGCACTGCCAGGGGATTGTCTTTACTTATATATTGTTCAAAAAAACCTGTGGGAATAAATCCGTGCATTAAACCTCCAATGGCAATTCCGATAATGATATACCAGAAAACGCCTCTAATTATAGCCAATGCTTCTTTGAAAATATTGGGCAAACGTTGTATAAAGGAGAGTTTTTCTTCTTCTAATTCGCCCTCTTTTTCGGCATTCGTTAATACGCCTTGCACCCAGGGTGTTAAGTGTCTTTCTAATTTTAATTTTCCTAAAACATAGCCACCTATCATTCCCAAAATAATGCCACTTGACACATAGATAATGGTTGCTTTTAGGCCAAACATTCCCACAAACATTGCCACTGCCACTTCATTTACCAATGGCGAAGTAATCAAAAAAGCGAAAGTTACCCCCAATGGAATTCCACCCTTTACAAAGCCAATAAACAAAGGAACAGACGAACAGGAACAAAAGGGTGTAACAGCCCCGAAAATGGAAGCAAACAAATATTCTAATCCATATAATTTGTTGCGGGATAAAAAATTGCGGACTTTGTCTACAGGGAAATACGAGTTTACTATCCCCATTACCAACACAATCAGGAATAATAAAAGCAATATTTTCAGTGTGTCATAAACAAAGAAGTTCAGCGCATCGCCCAATTTACTTCCATGTGTTAGTTGTAGCTCATTGTATATTAGCCAGTCGGTAAGTTGTTGTAACCAGTCGAACATTATAGGTTATTTAGATGGTTAACAACAGCCCGAAGTTGAACAACAAGAGTCGTCACCAGTTGCTACACCGATGTCACCTTTGGCCGGAAATCCTTTTTGTACCCAGCGGGCAATGCCATGTTGCATATTTACCACATGGGTATAACCGTGATTTACTAAAAATCCTGCTGCTCTCAAACTTCTACTTCCATCTTTGCAAACCATTACTACTTCTTTATCTTTTGGTATTGCTGCATATCGTTCTTCAAATTCGCTTAAAGGAATGTTGATGATGTCTGGTACATAGTAAGTCAATGTTTCTACTTCATTTTTTTCACGAACATCAACCAATAAGGCTCCGTTCTTTACCCATTCTTGTGTAGTGGTTGGGCAAATTTCTTTTACCAGAGTTTGATTTTCCATAGGATTATTTTTTTAATAGTTCTGCAATTTCATTCACCTGTGCCACCCGACCCTTTATTTTGATTTCTTCATCAATCATCAAAACCGGGGTAGACAAGACATTATATTTCATCATTTCCTCAATGTCTTCAATTTTGGTTACATCGGCTTGTATGCCTGTTTGTTTGATTGCTTCCATTACATTGTTGTAAGTGGTTTTGCACTTTGGGCAACCTGTTCCTAAAACTTTAATATTTTTCATGGTTTATTTTTTGAGGAAGTACTTTGGTTGCAAATATACGAACAGTTCGTATAAATACGAATAATGTGCACAAAATTTTTTCTACCCGAAGAAACCGATCATAAGGCCCTTTGCCATCGCCCAATATTCTTTGTTGACGCAATACTTTGTTTTGGGTGGATTGATTTCACCTTGAATTAAGCCGGCGTCCTTTAATACTTTTAAATGCTGGGACAGGGTGCTCTTGGCAATATGAAGTTCTTCCGACAAATTACCGTGATAACAACAGGATTGATTTGCTAAAAGCTCCAAAATAGCAACCCGAATGGGGTTTGCCAGGGCATTTGCAAACCTGGCAACTAGCTCTTGTTTATCTGTAAATTTTCGTTTTGTAGCTGTCATTCTCATGTACTTGATTCGCAAATATACGAATAGAAATTGGATTTTGGCAACTCGTCGGCAATTTTCTGCCGGTGGTGGTCGGGCTTGGTGCGTTTGGGCAAAATAAATGTGAAGCACCTTGGCGGGTTTATGATTAAAGCTGTTTCTTTTTTTATTTTGTTCAGGAACGCAAGGCAATGTGCATAAGTCTGTTTGCATCATTTTCACCTACAAGATGTTCAGGGCCTTAGAGGTCTTTGTAACGCATAATTTTTGCGAACTCTCCGCCAAATACTGATTTGTAAAATTAAAATGCTTCTTTGGCATTTCCGTTGAAATGAATGTAAGGATTGATACGTGCCATAATTTTGATTTTTTACTCCAATTCCTCACAGTAAAATTTGTGAATATTTAGCAAGTCTGTTATTTTCACAACGATATTTCCTTCACTGTCTATCCGCAAAATTTTGTCACAGTCATTAAGGTCGAAGTTCCAGTTTGCTTTTACCAACATTTTGTCAATATGCGGTGTAAGTTTCTTTACCTGTATTTTAGTTTTAACAGATGTTGTGAAAACGTAAATCATTTTTGCGAAAGTATTGCCAATAATTTTTCCAGGTTATCCAATGTCATTGTAAATCCTTCCTTGAAGCCCTTTTCAATCATCATCTCCTGGATGGCAAGAGTTTTATATTTTATAGTTATCCTGACTGTTGTAACTCCGTTCGCTTCACTAAAATCCAGGTTATTTTCTGAACCGTAAAATTCCGGATTGATATTTTCAGCTTTGTCGCTAAAGCCTGAAATATATTTTAAATTTGTCTTCGCGGAAATCGAAGTATAGTCCTGAACTGAAAAATTCTCTTGTCCTTCATGGCTTGCCATTTTATAAAATCTCCGTCCTCCGACTTTAAAGTCCATAGATATTGTTTGTGTTGTTCAGGGTGCAGGTGCCCACCATTGGTCAAGAATTTCCTGTTTGGTAAATGCGTCCCAAACCAAAGAAAGTCCGGCTGCAAAGTCCCTGTTTACAAATATCGTGTTCGTTGCTTTGTCAGCGGTAAAATCAAATAACAAATTGTTTTTCATTTTTTCTGTTTTTTAATTGTTGCTATTACATTGTCAAGTTGGTTAAAACGGCTTTCCCAAATTTTTCTGAATTGCTCAAGCCAGCTGTCTATTTCTTTCATTTTGTTAGTGTCAAGTTTATAATATATTTCCCGTCCTGCGTGTTCTTGTTTAACAAGTTGGCACTCTGTCAAAATTCTTATGTGCTTTGAAACTGCTTGTCGTGTCATATCAAAATGTTCAGCCAACGCATTTGGGGTCATTGCATGTAGGGCAATAAGCGTAATGATTGCTCTACGGGTTGGGTCTGCAATGGCTTGAAAAATATCTCTTCTCATTTTTTAATTGTTTATATGCAACTAATCGGTTGCAAACATATGTGCAACTATCCGGTTTCGCAAATATTTTTTCAATTATTTTAAAAATGCTCTAAAATTTCTTGTGAATTGCCTGTTTGATGAGTGTCGCTACATGATAAGCAAGTGAAAGCAAAAGAGTCATTTTTGATTACTTGCTCCTCACATTATTAAACTTCTTTTAAGTTCGTTGTAAGAAAGGTTATCCGAAATTCTTATCTTTTTTAGGATTTTCAAAAAATTTTTATGGGCTTATTTATATACCTATAATGGCCCACGCAAAATCAGTAAAAACGCCATAATTCTCTTTTCCCGGCCAGGAAAGAAATATTACTGTTCTTGTTTGCAAACATTCCCATGACAATTATCATTAAAGCACTATATCTTTGCACAGCAAATCTATCTGCCGGTGAGGTAAAAAAATCCGAATGCGGTTAAACGATTGCTTATCTCAATTCACTCCATACTTATCCATTTCCGGATGGATACTTTCGGGTTTTTTTTGCCAAATAATTAAAAGTTTTAACGCTGCACAATATATTTTATTCAGGCAATTTATAAAGCTTGTTGCCTATAAAAGTTCATTGCTGTACAGCAATGACATGATACTAAAAGCTCCTGCATAACCCGGTATTAGTCGTATTACTCCTTCAATAAAAACACCGATGAAAAAAAATCCTTTGCTAAAAATTATACTTCTACTGTTTGTTACCTTAATAGTTTCCCCTGGCTGTAAACGCGGAATAGAAAATACCATTAAAATATCCGGTGCTACACAGGGAACTTCCTACAATATCACCTACCTGGCGGGACCCAATTCAAATTACAGGGAAGCATTTGATTCTATTTTAAAAAAAATTGACACCTCTCTTTCCACTTATATTCCCGTTTCCATCATTTCGAGAATAAATCAAAATGACAGCACTGTGCTGGCAGACGATTTTTTTACAGAGGTATTTAATAAATCCATGGAAGTATCGCAAAAAACAAATGGCTTGTTTGACATAACAGTCGCCCCGATCGTAAATGCCTGGGGGTTTGGATTTAAGAAAAAGGAAAAAGTAACTGGCACTTTGATAGACAGTTTGCTACAATATGTGGGTTATAAAAAAGTAAGGTTAGAAGGAAGAAAGCTGGTGAAAGAAAGTGCGAATGTAATGCTCGACTTTAATGCAATAGCGCAGGGCTACACGGTAGATGTACTGGCAGCGTTTCTTGAAAAAAATGGTATAGAAAATTACCTGGTAGAAGTGGGTGGAGAGTTAAGAGCAAAAGGCAAAAAGCAAAACGACAGCGCATGGACGGTGGGTATTGAACAGCCAAACGAAACGCCGGATGAAGCGGCGTTAAAGGCAACATTCAAAATACATGATGAGTCATTGGCCACTTCTGGTAATTATAAAAAATTTTACCTCGAAGATGGAAAAAAGTATACGCATATTCTTAACCCGTTTACAGGATATCCTGCAAAAAATAATTTGCTGAGTACCACAGTGATTGCCGGTAAATGTATGACAGCAGATGCTTACGCAACGGCTTTTATGGTGATGGGACTGGAACAATCAAAACAGTTTTTAAAGGATCATAAAGACCTGGCCCTGGAAGTATTTTTAATTTATGACGACAATGGAACAATGAAAACATACAGCTCCAAAAAGATCGAAGAAAATTTAGAAACGGAACGGTAATGAATTTATAAATGCTGCAATCAATAAATCAAATAATATGAACAATCAACAACTCACGGTAACGCAAGGACGAGCTTTGGTACTCCTTCGCATTTTAATCGGCTGGCATTTTCTTTATGAAGGAATCATAAAGGCATACAATCCAGCCTGGACATCAAAGGGCTATTTACTAAGTGCCTCTATTCTAAAACCATTTTTCGCCTGGCTTGCCAGTGACTCACTGGTAGGCACCATCGACATGCTGAATATTATAGGGTTGATAGCGGTGGGCGTAAGCCTGCTTATTGGCCTGAAGATACGATGGGGCTGCATTACAGGCATATTGCTGTTATTGATGTACTACCTGGCAAATCCTCCTTTTTCCGGCCTGCCGCAAGGCCCGGCAGAAGGAAGCTACTGGGTAGTAAACAAAAACTTAATAGAGATGGCAGCACTGTTTGTAATCTACCTGTTCCCGCTGGTATCTCTATTCGGACTGGAAAATTTATTTTCAAAAAATAAGGTAAAACCATATTTAACTTAAACACCATGGCAAACGATAATAATTATTTTAAAAGATGGAACAGGCGGGATGCATTAAAAGCATTGGGAGGATTACCCATATTTGGAGCTGTTTGGTATTCCGGCGCCAGCCTTACTGAATCCGCAAAACGTGAAAAACAATTTCTGCTGGAAACCCTGGATATCAAAGCATCTCCCCCACCTACCACCGGCCCGATGAGTGGTAAACCAATCAGGCTTGGCATCATAGGATTTGGCATCCGTGGCGAACAACTCTGCCGGGCTCTTGGCTTTGCTACCACCGCATGGCTTAAAGAAATGCAGGGCACTTTGGCAGCCAATCCAAAAGATACCAGGCTGACAGATTTTAAGGCTCAGGAAAACCTGAACATACAACTGGCAGCCATTTGCGATATATTTGATACCAGGGCAGAAAAAGCGCTGGAGTCTTTCAATACAGGTGATAATAAGATCAAACGTTTCCGCACCCATACGGAACTGATCAACAGCGGTGAAGTGGATGCGGTAGTGATTGCAACACCAGACCATTGGCATGCGCCCATCGCAATGGCAGCGCTCAATGCAGGCGTGCATGTATATGTTGAAAAGCCGATGACGCACCATATAAGTGAAACCTATACCTTAAGAGATACCGTATTGAAAAATCCAAAAATAGTTTTTGCGTTAGGTCACCAGCACCGCCAGACACAAAGTTTCTTAACAGCCCAGGATATCATCAAAAAAAATATTCTCGGCCATGTTTCGCTAATTCAAACCAATACTAACCGCAATGATGATAATGGTGCATGGCAATACGAAATAGCACCGACAGCAAACCCTAAAACCATTGACTGGAACCAGTTTATTGGCAATGCGCCGATGGAAGAATTTAACCTTGAGCATTTCTTCCGCTGGCGTAAATGGTGGGCTTATGGTTCGGGTTTGTCAGGCGATTTACTAACACATGATTACGACCGCATCAACTGTGTCGTGAAGATGGGCATCCCCAATTCTGTGACGGCTTCCGGCGGCATATACACCCACCGCGATGGCCGCAATGTACCGGATGTGATACAGGTAAATATGGAATACCCTGATTTTAGTACCGGCACCAGCCAGGAAAAGGGTAAAGTAAAAGGAATGACTTTCGTATACAGTGCAACGTTAGGCAACCAGTTTGAGCGGGGCACCATGCTGATGGGGCATGACGGCAGCATGGAACTAGGTAACCGCATTACAGTATATGCCGATCCGCAATCAACCAGGTACGCAGCGCTTATAAAAGAACAACGCATTGAAGCTGGTGTTCCTATTTATCAGTATGACCCGGCATTGAATGGCACCGATGCTGTTACTTCTGCTACCGCAAAATATTTTGCCAACAAAGGTTTGCTGTGGACCTACCGGGATGGTAAGCGTGTTGACTCCACGTTTCTTCATTTAAGGGAATGGCTAAGCTGTATCAGGAATGGTGGTACGCCAAGCTGCTCGATTAAGGAGGGATTTGAAGAAGCGATATCAGCACATATGACAGGGCTGGCTTACAAATTGGGAAGAAGAATTCACTGGGATCCCGCTGCACAAAGCATCATAGCGCTTCCGGGGGAAGATCTTGACGCCACATTGTTAGGGGATAAAGTAAGCTAAAGTATGAGCGGGTATAGCCGCTTTGTATTTCTTTCAAAAGCAGCTCATTCAATTAGACTAGTCTTTACTAAATAGCTTTTAATACATGAGCCTCCTTACGGGAGGCTTATTTGCATTTGTGCCAACAAGGTGCGTTTGCCGAAGTATGGGAACCAGTATTCCAGCCAGGAACTGCTGTTGATTGAAATATGAAGTTGAAGTTAACAACCAAAAGCCAAATTTTTATTAGTCAAACCCAAATATAGAGCACAGTAGAATTACCGCTGCCAAAGGTAACCTTGTCAAGGCCGGATTTTGGTAAGTCCCCAATGTTGTTAGCGGTTCTTTGTTATTTTTTCGTCATTAACGTATTCCAAAATGTCACCTGGTTGGCAATCTAACGCTTTACAAATTGAGTTTAAAGTGCTAAACCGTATCGCTTTTGCTTTTCCCGTCTTTAAGATGGAAAGATTAGATAATGTCAATTCAACTCTTTCAGAAAGTTCATTCAGAGAAATTTTACGCTTTGCCATCATCACGTCTAAGTTTACAATAATTGGCATAGCTTAAACAGTTAAATCGTTTTCGTTTTGAATATCTATTCCTTTTTTGAAAATAGTCGCAATAACATAGATTACAGCCGCCATCAAAATAAAAGCCTGACTGTCTGTCCAAAACTGGTTTAAGTTGTCGATAACATAACCACGATGCAGTAAATTTTTGGCTGACTGACGGGCTACGTAACTTAACAGTCCTATGGAAAAAGTGTAGTAACTAATTTGTGTTATATTTTCTGAAACAAAGCTGTTGAATGGTTTTTCTAAATTAAATTTGCTTACAAGCCTGATGACCAGATAAAATAGGCATGCTTTCAAAATTGCTATGACCAGGATAAAAGTATACATTCCGTAAAAAGCCCATTTGCTACGATTATACATGCCACTTAAATCCAACTTTTGATATAAGTTTTGGACAAATTCAGGTTTGTAGAGGCTGAAAATAAAATTGACTATCAGGCCTCCGGCTTCAATACATAAGCCAACGAAAATAACCCATGCAACAATTTTCAGGCTTTTAAATACGAAGTTGTTTGTTTTTGACATAATTGATAACAGTTTTAATTATCCAGCAAACGTAATATATATTTATTGATAAACAATAAATATATGCCTCTATTCAAAAAATATGAACCTTTGCTAAAATGTTAGTTACCGTTGCGCTTCTGTTACAATGATCACTAACGGTAGGGCCTGCTGCTGTGCAGGCATTTATATTCTTCACCCGAACGTTAGCGAAATTGAAAAACTATGGATGAAGGTTTATACAAATGCTCAATAAAGTAGAACCCGCCCCGACCGTAGCATATGGCATTACAAAAGATGAGGGCATGCAGGTTAGCCAGCATATCAGCAAACCAAATGTAAGCTATGCGATCGAAAATAAAAGTCAATGTATCTTCTTAAGTTCTATTCGCAACGTTTTCTAAAAATAAAATTTTATTGCAGAGATTTTATTTTGAGTGTTTCTGATGAATTGCAAACTACAACCAATTCATTTATAGAAAATGCGTCTTTATAAGTTGGTTTTACTTCAATAGTCTTTATCGGCATTTAAGCGGATTAATAATTTACTGCTGTTGTTGTGTATTGTTACATACGAATTCGTTTCTCCTGAAAAATATTTTCCTTCATAAATAGCTAAATTTCCCTTTGCAAGGTTAACAGTGTTCACTTTTATAAAAAGAATTGTGTCCGTCAGACCTGCCTTTGTACACTTCTAAACGGAATGTCTTGTTTAAAAAATTACCCTGTTGGCGGTAAGGTGAAGCTATGTATGTGAAGAGAAAAAACGGGTATAACTGACCATAAAACAGTAATAGAATTATAAGTAGGCAACTTAAGAAATCACCATCAATACCAAAACTACTAAAACCTAACGGTGTACAGTAAACGAAAACGATATTCCGTTAACTGCATAGCCGACTTTCTTTCAACCCAAACCCCATAGTTCTTAGCGGATCGGTCACCGGTTCCGTACAACATCGGACTTCATCGGAGGCACTTCGTGCCCGACGAAGTTTTATTTGTTGCCTGCCGTTTTAGTCGACATAAGTTTCCTTAATGATTGCTTTGACATTTGATATTTCCTTTTCGGCCAGGTTGCCCAAAATTTTGACTATTCTTTGTCTGTCAACGGTTCTGATCTGATCTAAAAAGATCCATCCTTTTTTCTTATTATGTTTAACCTCGATTCTTGTCGGATAAGGTTTTGAGCTGCTTGTCATCGGCGCAACAACAATTGTTTGTAAGTATTTATTCATTTCATTTGGAGAAATAATAACACATGGCGGCGTTTTCTTCATTTCACTTCCGATTGTCGGGTCTAGATTGACCAAAACAATTTGATATTGTTTTAAGTCCATTCTTCAAGATTTTCATCTTCAAATACATCAGACATTAGCAACTTGTCGTCGCCATTGGCGTGCATTTTCTTAAATGATTTTTCCCAACCAATTCTTGATGCAGTCTTGGGCTTCAAAATAATATATTCCTTTTCAAGAATTAGCTCAACCATATCTGTAATATTATATTTTTCAAGTAAGGTCTTTGTTAACCTAATTCCTTTGGAATTGCCGATTGGTATAACTGAGATGTCCATAAAATAAATTTAATGGTAGCCACAAAGTAATTACAGTATTTTGAATTGTCAAAATTGTAGTTTGGGTTCAATAAAATTCTGACTAACGTTTTTTTAAGTTATTGATTTTCAATATTCCTCTTTTTACAAACGTTAGCTTCGGAAGTGAATTTTGGTTCTGACTAACGTTTTTTTAAGTTATTGATTTTCAATATTCCTCTTTTTACAAACGTTAGCTTCGGAAGTGAATTTTGGTTCCAAAAAAAGGGGAACGACACACAGTCGACTACAGGTGTTTCACCCCTGCGTTCTCACAGAACCGCGCATGAAAGTCTTCCTTCACACGGCTCTTCCTGTTCAATCACGAATGTAATTAATACATCCTTATGGATGCGCAATTTTCCAGTGGTAAAATAAATTCGGGTTTTCCTTGAATTTCGTCCTTAACCATCGAACTGCAGACTTTATATAATGACCTTTCTCCCATCTCACCCATTTCATTAATCTATGATTCAGGTGCATCCATAAGCGTGAAGTATGACCCGACCATATTTTACAGTAATAGTTAATCACACCACGGGTAATAGGATCCAGAATTTTTGCCAGAAACTCCAGCGGCTTTCGCCGCTTGTGTAACCCTAACCTCCTAAATTTATCCTTTACACTGCTCATAGGATTTTTGACTAATAAAATTAGTGATCAGAATTTTAAACCCCTTTACTGTCTTTGTCCAGTAAGGCTTGAACGAAAAGCCAAGAAAATCAAAGCTGCGTGGATGCTTCTCTGTGGTAATGCCGCGCATATTAATAATACGCGTCTTCTTTGGATGATCGGCCAGCTTTCATTCCAATAGTCGCTTGCGGATCATCGTTAATACAAACCTTGCCTGTTTATCCGTCTTGCAATGCACTACCACATCATCCGCATAGCGGACAAATGGTTTTCCCGGATGATGTTTTTCCATCCATTTTTCAAAAACCACGTGCAGGAAAATATTTGACAGCAACGGACTGGCTACCCCACCTTGTGGTGTGCCAGTGATTCTTTCCCGCAGATTGCCATCTTTGTTCATTATACCTGCCTTGAGCCATCGCGACACATACAACAACACCCACTTATCTTTGCAGTATTGAGCCACTGCTTTCTTCATCAGCTCATGATCTATTGTATCAAAAAAGCGCTCAATGTCAAGATCAATTACCCAGTCGTGGGTCATGATATTTTCAAGCACTTTATCTACCGCATTATGACAACTTCTGCCTTGACGGTAGCCATAAGAGCTATTATGAAAGTGTGGCTCTACAATAAGCTCAAGATGTGATTTTACCACCTCCTGGGCGATGCGATCGAGAATAGTGGGTATGCCGAGTTTGCGAACTCCGCCGTCTTTCTTTGCTATTTCCACCTCCTTCACCGGTGGTGGAAAATAACTGCCCGAACTTAAACGGTTCCATAGCTTATAGAGATGGCGCCTTAGATCTTTATCCAAGTCCTCCCAACTCATGTTGTCTATGCCTCCGCTTCCTTTGTTGGATTTTACCTTGCGATAGGCCTTTGCCACCATCGCCCTGGTAATCGGTTGTGATTTTGTTTCGTAATAGTCAATCATTCCATTTCTGGTTGTAGTTAATTTGCGAAACATTGAACAGGCCTGACCCTTCGCTCCGCTGCCTTTCAACAGCTTCTTCACTACTACGATCAGGTCCGCCGACATTGCCCTTATGTATCCTGCATAGCTGATGTGGTGACACTCTTAGCGCGGGCAATGACTTCTCTTGTTCCGTACAAATGCCCAAGATGCATTCCTGCCAGCTTTACCCCGGATGTTATATGACCACTAAACAGGTTACACGCGTCATACTTTGTAACAGGTAGAAACGTAGCCACCCGCTTTCAACATCTTTTAATTGCCTTACGAGGCTTCCATCACTGGTTTAAGTTCTTCAGCTCTGCATCTATCACCTGCGGGAGTCATAGCTCGCTCTTTTCATTATCGTTCACCACATCAGAAGTTTCCTTTGATGCAGCATAATGTAGTTTGCAAACGATCCCTGCAGATCGTCTGCGGAAGGCCAATTCTCTTACTTCCCCGATTTATGCCGGCCGCTCTGTTCGCTCGAACTCCGCTCATAAATTTTTCTTCGAAATAAAAGTCTTCCATCATTTGTACAGCATTCACTCTTTATTTCTTAAAGAGCAATTCAAGACGCACACGGTACGGCCAGGCGATGTGGCGGAATTTGAAAATCGTTAGCCCGTAACCGCAGCTAAATTTATAATATAAAGGTCATTGTTTATTCTATTGCTTGGTGTTATTCGTCGGCTGGTACTGAAGCCCAATAGCGAACAAAAAGTTGAGAATATATTCGTCGCCCCGCCATATTGCCAAACCGATGTAAGCCGCCGTTTTGTGGTCCTAAAGTTTGATTGATAGTTGCAATTGTCCACCGAAACCAAGTTCAACAATTTTCTGTAATGTTGAAATGCGGACGTCCTTAATGTTATTTTCAACCCTTGAAATATAAGCCTTGTTAGTGCCGCATTTGTCCGCAAGCTGCTCTTGTGTCAAACCTTGTTCAAGTCTTGCTT
>JBDTOV010000085.1:0-20510 GCA_039933035.1 Ginsengibacter sp.
CAATAATCAATACCAATAAACCAATGATAGAAAACATTTTTACATAATCAAGAAAACCTGCAGTGTCTTGTCCATTTATATAATTTGAATACAAATGCCAGCGCTCCATGGGTTGCAGCGTAACGTAAGAACCCATTGCATTGATGTTGCCTTTTTCAGTATGTTCTATATTCCTGATTTTAGGAGCAACCTGCTCATAAGAAATCCCAGGTTTAAGTTTTACAAATATTTGAAGATTGTTATTGCCGAAACTCCGTAACCCATCAGCTTTTACAGAAGGATTAACTGCATACATATAAGAAGATGGAACAACATAATTAAATCTAAAGGTTGCATTACGGGGCATATCTTTTATGATGCCGGTTACTTTAAGATCATGCGCATTATCATAGCGTACCGTTTTGTTCATTGCATCTTCATTTCCAAAAAGCGATTTTGCCAAAGACTGTGTAAGCACGATGGAATAAGCATCTTTAAAGGCCGTTTTTACATTGCCTTCCAGAAAAGAATATTGAAAAATTTTAAAAATATCCGTGCCCGCTTCAGCGCCATTAACATATAATTTTTTATCACCAACATTCAATCCATGGCTGCCCGTCCAATCACTTTCGGCTACATATTCTATTTCCGGAATTTGGGTACGCAATGCATCAGCGAGTTTTAATGATGTCGTTGGAAATGTAAGCGTATCTCCATTGCTATTAAAGTTGCGTTGCACACGATACACTGATTGATATTCCGGCAAAAATTTATCGTAGGAATACTGATCATATACCCAAAGACCGATCATTAATGCAACAGCCATTCCTATTGCCAGGCCGACAACATTTAAAAGGCTATATCCAATCGTTCTGACTATATTTCTCCAGGCGGTTTTCAAATAATTTTTTATCATTTGTTCATGATTATAAGGTGATTACTTCAGAGGATGCCGGGCGCAGTTAAGTTTGCCCAGCAAATAATTTCAACCATCATACCAATGCTTTATTGCGTTGATACAGAATATATAAGAAGATATGTTTTATTCGAAAGTGTTCGAATATGAACAGTTGAGGAAGGAAAAGCGGACAGTGAGGACGGCTGATGTATCTTTTTAACCATCAATCGCCAACTCCTGCGGTCTTGCGACCACTGATGAGGGCCGACCTCCGGCCCAAATTTTCACCGTAAAATACCTCCAGATTCGAGGCGTCTGCTACAGCGACCCAGTGTTTTTCTATTTAAAAAAACCGTTTGCATGATTATTTGCCGCGGGCTCATCGCCGGGATAGTGTCAGCGACGACACAAGCCTGCAAAAAATTTGTCGCAGAACCCACCCACTTTGACGTTCTTACACCTCATGAATATCGAATCTTACAAATAAATTTGTTCTACAAAAAAAGAAAACGAAAATGAGGAAATTAAAATTACAAATGCAAATGTCCGCAGACGGATTTGTCGCTGGTCCGGAAGGCCAATTGGACTGGATGTCATCAGAAATGGATGCAAAGCAATTACAGTTTTTGCAGGAGCTAACTGAAAGTATGGACACCATTCTTTTAGGCAGAAAAATGACAAACGGATTTACTACCTATTGGGAAAATGTAGTAAACACGCAGACGGAAAGCCCCGAATATCCTTATGCGAAAATTTTTGTAGATACACAGAAAATTGTATTTAGTAAGACTATTAAAACTGTCGATGGAAAAAACGCCATAGTGGAAAATGGCGACCTGGTAGAATCTGTGAACAAATTAAAAAACGAGGAAGGTAAAGACCTCATTGTGTATGGTGGAGTAAATTTCGTTTCTGAACTCATAAAAAATAACCTGGTTGATGAATTGAATTTATTTATCAACCCAATCGCAATTGGAAATGGATTAAAAATCTTTAATGAACCAGTCAAATTAAAGTTAGCGAATTCAACTGCCTTTGCTAACGGAATTGTATTGAACCAATATACGCGATTGGATCATTAAACAGGATAGCACTACGCTCTCTTGCACCCGGATATAAAATAAGTATATCCGCTGCTCTCATTTTTCATATTGAAATTTTCCAACACTGAGTGCAGCTCTTTTTTTAGGGTCAGGGTATAAAATGACTGCCTTCTTTTTTTTCAAATAAACGATAAGGCGGAGCTCCTGTTAGTAACCAAGCTGGTTTTCTTCAAACGTCATAATTTATTGTCAGCCTTAATTCACTATCAGTGGGTAAGCTTGCAGAAGTTGCTATTTTTTATAGACCTTTAATAAAACATAGCATAAAGTGAAAGTCAAATTTTACGGTGTTCGGGGTTCTGTGCCGGTTTGCGGCAGAGAATTTGAAAGATATGGCGGCAATACCACCTGCATCAGGATTCTTCGCGAAAAAGTAAACCGGGTTGTTATACTGGATGCAGGAACGGGAATTCGAAAACTAGGAAAAGAATTAATTAAAGAAGGGGTAAGCCAAAATATAATAAATATTGTTTTTTCTCACTTTCATTGGGATCATATCCAGGGATTTCCATTTTTCGCACCGGCATATAATCCTAATCAACGAATCGGGATACTTGCTATTGGCATGCGGGAACAAATTCATGATATAAAAGACATATTTTCAAAACAAATGCAGGAAGAATACTTCCCGATACGCATGGATACAATGGGCGCTCATTTTGAGTTTCTTGCCTATAGCGATAAAGAAACTATTTATGGAGCACATGTAAAATCGATTGCGCAATATCATCAACATATGGGTGGATCTTATGGTTTCAGGTTAGATGATGAAGGAGTTTCACTGGTTGTATGCACGGATCTTGAACATATAAATGGTGTAGATCCACGCATCGTAGAATTTGCGAAAGATGCTGATTTATTAATTCATGATGGACAATATACTTCTGAAGAAAACCAGGGCGCCTTTAAGGGATGGGGGCACAGCACATGGGAACAGGCTGTGGAAGTAGCTTCGCGTGCAAATGTAAAAAAACTTATTATTACGCATCATGATCCCGATCACGATGATGATTACCTGGACGGCCTTGAAAATGAGTGCCAGAAAATTTTCCCCAACGCTGTATTTGCAAAAGAAGGAATGGAGGTTACGGTTTAATTAAAACGTGGGTATCGTTAATAATAAGATTGTTACCAAATTTTTGCAATGACGTGAGGGAATTCTTCTGCCCATCATGAGAATTTATTAATATTTTCAAAATATTTACTATATTCCAATATGAATATTTCTACCGTTATCTTCCCAAGTGTTTTTGAAACAGCATTTGGTAATTCAGAAAATTCGGCCAGGGACCTGCTGAATGGCCTTAAGGTAAAAAGCGAAGATGATTGGTTTTTAGTGGGAAACCTTGCCAGGAAAGCCGCTATTAATGCCGGAAGGGTTGTAAATGCATCGCCTACGGAGAAAGACTTCGATATTCTCTTCAGATCCGCCATTGTAAATGTGCTTGAAAAGGTACAGAAGCCATTTGCCATAACCGTTGGCTTTCCTTTTTCAACCTACAATGTTTATAAAGCTGCCGCTGAAAAATTTCTTGCCAAAAGGCATTTTATGGTTGACTTTGATACACGCACTTACAACCGGAAGGGCTCTGTGAGGAAAAGCACTTTTGAGGTAGATGTCTACGAGGTGATTCCTGAAATTGTAGGCGGCATCATTGGCCTTAAGAAAACTTTGCCGAAGGCTGATAAAGAAAATTTTATTGCTTTAAGTTTTGGTTTCGGCACGATGGAAGGAGCCATGGCTACCACCGATGGACTAGTACACCGTACCACTTTCAGTTCGCATGGAATACGATATGTTGTGGCAAATTTTACGAGGGAAATGGAACAGAAATATTACCTGGAAATGAAGAACGAACACCAGATGGATGAGGTGTTTATGAAGGGCTCTCTTTTCAGCAACCGCAAAGCGATAGATACCAGCGGCTTGCGCAAAGAACTGCTGGCACAGTATTATAAGGAAGTAGTATCACCATTAATGCGTAAACATTTTACTGATACAGATCTTGAAAATTGTGACAAGATATATCTTATGGGCGGCGGCGCCAACTACAAAGAACTGACAAATGCAGTTGAAGAAGATTTTGCGGGGTTTATACCCGTTGAGGTAGTGCCCGATCCCGAATCTATCATAAGCATTGGCTACCTGTATAATTCATTGCGAATCTCCGACACCAATGCATCCCGGTGCATAGGGATAGACCTTGGCAATGCCACTACAGTAATTTCTATTTTTGACCCAACAGCGATGGGAAAAACTGTTTAATCATTGACAATTTGCTGAAACTTGACAACATATTTGATGCAGCCCGCGGTGGAAGTTTCTTTGTTCCGCATGGAATGGTAATAACCGGAACGTTTACCGCAGATAAGCCAGGCAAAATTGCCGGCACAATACATGGTGATGTATTTGTGACCGGTAAGGTTACGATACTTAAAGAGGCAGTGATACGCGGAGATATTCATGCTTCAGGCGTAACAGTTTGTGGCAGAGTAACGGGGGAAATAAAATGCACTGGCAAAACCGTGTTAGAGTCAGGGGCACATGTTAGGGGTAATATTAGTACCGTGGAAATAGTTGTGGAAAAAGATACGATACTTGAAGGGATTATTACCAAGGCAGCGGGAGAGATACCTTACAACGAAGAAACAGAAGATGGCATTTCGCAAGAAAATGTAACCAGCGGTATTGCTCCAAAAAAACAATCACTCACCGATGAAAACGCAAGTTCGGAATCATGGTTTTGATTGACGACTTCAAAATTTTTTGACGGTGTTTGCGAAGATCTGACGTAAGCAAATTCGCCGGTCACCACTCCCTGCCCATTGTACATTGTGCAGCCTGTAAAACGATGGGAGTTAACCAAAGAAGTATATGCAAATAAAGCAACTGCAAAATTCAAAATAACAGGCGTCCTACATGACGCTCCAAATGGTTGACGCTGCCAGGTTACATCAATCGAATTGCCGCAGGGTTACGCAAATGCTTTGTCCCCCTTTTTATAATCGATACATCCATCGAATCTGCCGGGAGTTTCTACATAGCGCCTTGCCTGCGTACAGCCTATTTCTGAAGTAAAATATCCAAGCAGGACGAGTTGTTTCATCAGTATAAAGTAGTAATCAGGATTTGCACGCATTTTTTCAGCCATTGGGTCACTCCCATCAAAATCTTTTTTCATTGCCATTTCATGCTTTTGTTCATCAGATAGTGACTTGTAATAATCATTGGCTGCCTTTTGGCCATCACTGGCATTTTTGTCAAGTTCCACCAGTAAGTCATGCCGTTGTTGCGGCGTGCTTTCTACAAAGGATTTGCTGTATTTCTTTTGAGAAGCTTCATCGAGCTTACCCATGCCTTCATGAAATATTTTTTGATCAGGAGCTTCATAGCAATCATTTACCATGACCGTCATAAACTGGCCAACCTTGGCAGCTTTGGCACCAGGTGTTTTAGTAGTTGGTAGAATAGTATCTGCTATTTCATCCAGGTAAGAAATATCTTCGGGAGTAAAAGTCATTGATACACCTGTTTTACTTTTACAACCTTCTAAAAAATACTGGCTTCCTACGATAGTACCACCCAGGAGGAGTGAAATATATTGTACGGCTTCTCTTCTTTTCATAATGAATTTTTTAAAATTTAAACTTTATAAGTAACACCGAATCCTGCCCGGTAGTCGCGTTTGATAAACTGGTTCACTTCATCAACATTAGTAACTTTCATAGCATCATTGTCCCATAAAAGCTCAACATAACGGGCAGGGTAGTCGAAATTTTTTCCGTCAGCCTTTGGTTTTCTTATATCAAAACCACGGATTGCAAGATTACTCATCAGTAATGCTTCTGTTAGCGGCCCTGCTACGGCAAAGTCTGAGTCCATCTTAGCATTACCATATCCTGCTATAGCACCTTCAACCCATTGGGCATAATGTCCCTCGGCACTCATCGGAATACGCGGATATTTCTGAGGTACTTTTACTTCACTTGTTTTTGAAGTAGGAAGTAATTGTGGATTAGCGCCATAAGTTCCGCACATCATATTTCCTTTTGTCCCTATAAAATAGGTACCATTACCGCCATCGCCAAATACTTCGTTTGGTCCTAATTCTTTGGGTCTTTCCGGCTGTATGCCGCCATCCATCCAATGCACTTCAACAAGCCCTTGTGTTTTTTCTGTTTTTGGAAATTTCATAATTACATGGCTTGATGGGGGGCAGCTCTCGGGGAAATAGCCCCTTTTAAACTCACCTACATATACACTTCCCACACTCGCCTGTACTGAATTTATATATTGAAGATCCAATACCGCAAATGCCGGCTGTACAATGTGACATCCCATATCGCCCAATGCGCCTGTTCCATAATCCCACCAGCCCCGCCAGTTGAATGGTACCAGGTTATCAAAATAGTTTTTTTCAGGTGCTGTTCCCAGCCACAAGTTCCAGTCTAATTCCGGTGGTATGGGAACCGCCTCAGTTGGCCTGGGAATTCCCTGCGGCCAAACCGGCCTGTCTGTCCAGCAATATACGGTATGCACATCACCAATAATACCGGCATCGTACCATTCCATCAATTGCCGTACGCCATCTCCTGAAGCACCCTGGTTGCCCATTTGGGTTACTACTTTATAATATGTAGCCGCCTTAGTTAGCATTCGTGCTTCATACACATCATGCGTCAGGGGTTTTTGAACATATACATGTTTGCCCAGTTGCATGGCTGAATACGCAGCCACCGCGTGGGTATGGTCGGGAGTGGAAACTGATACTGCATCGAAGTTCTTATGCTCTTTGTCAAGCATTTCCCTGTAATCTTTATAAAATTTTGCTTTTGGAAAGTTTTTAACTGTAGTGGCAGCCCTCCTGTTATCAACATCGCAGAGGAACGCAATATCGGCTTTACCACTTTTATAAAAATTGGCAATATCACTTTCTCCTTTTCCTCCGACACCAATGCTTGCAACAGTGAGACGATCGCTGGGCGCTATAAAGCCCTTTCCGCCCAATACGTGCCGCGGTACTATCATAAATCCGGCGGCTGTTAACCCGGCATTTCTTAAAAAATCTCTTCTTGAATAATCGGCTTCTACGATTTCGTTTTCTTCACTCATTAATATCTTTTTTTAGAGGTAATGAAAATATCAGATATTTTGTTTTTTTAATTCACTCACGGCATGGTCAACGGCTCTTGCTGTCATAGCCATATAAGTTAATGACGGGTTAACGCAATTGGCCGACACCATGAAAGATCCGTCTGTAACAAAAACGTTTGATGCATCCCAAACCTGGTTCCATTTATTTAATACCGATGTTTTTGGATCTGATCCCATACGTGCCGTTCCCATTTCGTGAATGCCCCTTCCGATAGTACCATCGCTATTATGGCCTTTCACATCTTTGACGCCTGCGGTTTCCAGCATTTCAATAGCATCATTCTTCATGTCAACACGCATTTTCCTTTCGTTTTCTTTCCATTCAGCGTCAAAAGAAATTACATTGAGACCCCACGCATCTTTTTTAGTTTTATCAAGCGTCATTTTATTTTCGTGATAAGGAAGTATTTCCCCAAAACCTCCAATGTTCATGGTCCATTGGCCAGGTTCTGCCAAAGCATCCTTATAATCGCCGCCAAGGCCAATAGTTATCTCTTCATCGCTACGATTATATCCTCCACGGCTTGCGCCGCCCTGGTAACCAAAGCCTCTCATGTAATCTCTCTTATCGCCCAAAACGTTTCGGTACTGCGGAACGTAAATGCCATTGGCCCGCCTTCCATAATAGTATTTATCTTCATAACCGTCAACCGTACCCGAAGCACCAACGCCAAGATGATGGTCCATTATATTATGGCCCAATTCGCCGCTGCTGCTGCCCAGGCCGTCCGGCCATACATCTGTTGCTGAATTCATCAATATCCATGCGCTGTTAAATGTGGATGCATTCAGGAAAATTATCTTAGCAAAGTATTGGTAGGTTTTATTGTTCTCTCCATCAAGCACTTCAACGCCTGTTGCTTTTTTGGTATCCTTATCGTATAAAATTTTTGTAACAATCGACCATGGTCGAACCGTAAGGTTGCCGGTAGCCATAGCTGCAGGAAGCGTGGAAGACTGGGTGCTGAAATAAGCGCCAAACGGGCATCCCAGCCAACATTTATTTCTGTATTGGCAATTCGTTCTTCCGGGTAAGGGTTCAGTTATATTAGCCGTTCGCCCCATGATCATGCGTTTGGCCTTATAGTGGTCATTGATCCTGGCTGCAACGTCTTTCTCAACACAATTCATTTCCATGGCCGGCATAAAATGTCCATCGGGTAATTGCGGCAAGCCTTCCTTTCCACCACTTACCCCTGCAAATTTTTCTGCATAAGTGTACCATGGTTCAATATCTTTATAGCGTATGGGCCAGTCTATGGCAATGCCATCTTTTGCGTTGGCTTCAAAAGCGAAATCGCTCCACCGGTAGCTTTGGCGACCCCAGAGAAGCGAACGTCCTCCCACATGATAGCCTCTGAACCAATCCATACGTTTTACTTCAGTATAAGGAGATTTTTTATCATCAGCCCACCAATCAAGATTCATTTCATTTAAAGGATAATCTCTTCTTAATGCAGGAGAATCTTTTATCATCTCCTGTGTTCGTCCTCCCCGGTGCGGGAATTCCCACGGTCCTTTTGTCGCGTTTACATAATCCTTTACATGCTTGATGTCTTTTCCTCTTTCAAGCATGATCGTTTTCAAGCCTTTTTCGGTAAGTTCTTTTGCGGCCCAGCCCCCTGAAATTCCGGAGCCAATAACAATTGCATCGTAAGTATTATCTGCCATTGGATTTTTTAAATTTTAAATATTTATTAGTTAATAAGTTTATTAGTTGACAAGTTTGTTACAGGTAGCCAGTTTCAGTGTCGGTTCCTCCTTATCTTATACGCCTTCGGTTATACATCACAAATCTTAATAGCCTCCTTGAGAGAATCCAATTTATCAGGATAGGTTGGTACAAACTCCTGGGCAACATAACCCTTATAGCCGGTTTCCACAATGGCTCTCATAACGGCAGGGTAATGTAATTCCTGGCTATCGTTTATCTCGTGCCTGCCAGGAATACCACCGGTGTGGTAGTGGGCAATATATTGATGATAATCCCTGATGTTCCTGATAATATCGCCTTCCTGGATTTGCATATGGTATATATCAAACAGGAGTTTAAAATTTTCTGAGCCCATCTGCTTGCAAAGTTCCGCTCCCCATTCTACATGGTTGCACATATAATCTTTATGATCGATTTTACTGTTGAGCAGTTCCATCACCATTGTGACGCCATGTTTTTCCGCAGTGGGCAACACCTTTTCCAGCGCAACCTTGCAATTTTTCCATCCCGTTTCATCATCCAGGTTTTCCCGTTTGCCGCTAAAGCAGATCAGGTTTTTATAACCTGCCTTTGCCATAATGGGAATTGTTTCCAAATATTCTTTTATAAGCTGCTCATGATACACCGGGTTATCAAGCCCATTGTATAAATCATTTTTACCCGCAGAATAACACATCGAACTATAGATGCCATGCTGCTGTAGTGTTGGCCAGTCTTTGGGCCCGACTAAATCGATAGCGCTAAAGCCTAAATCTTTTACAGCTTTGCATAAATCATCCAGCGATAGATATCCGTAGGTCCACCTGGAGACGGAATGATTGATATTGCCTTTCAATGTATAATTTTTTGTAGGTTCAAAATTTTTTGCAAAAGAAACTGCCGGCGCGGCTATCATCGCTGAGGTTCCCAATGCAATATTTTTAAGAACAGTCCTCCTGTTTTGTTTTGATTCGCTCATTTTATATTTTTAAACTTTGATCAATTGATTTTTCTTTTTTTTCATTAAAGGAAACTGCAAATAAAAGGAATACCACCAGGGCTATAGCAGAAGGAATTATCCAGATCATTTTCCAATCAAAAAAGGTATCCGAAACGGTATATAAATCCGTCACCAGGCCTGCTACTTTAAAACCAATCAACATACCTATACCGTAGGTTGCTAAAGTGATCAATCCCTGCGCTGCACTCTTATATTTTATTCCTGCCTTTGTATTTGTATAAACCTGGCCGGTTACAAAAAAGAAATCATAACAAACCCCGTGTAACGCTATGCCTGTGATGAGCATAAAGCTTAACTCACCCGCATTCCCGTACGCAAACAACGCATATCGTAAAGCCCATGCAAACATACCAACTAAAATAGTTTTTTTAATTCCAAACTTTTTGAAAAAAACCGGGAGCATCAATAAAAAAATTACTTCTGAAGCTTGTCCTATCGTCATTTTTCCCGTCGGATTGGTAACCCCAATATTTGATAAAAACGGGTTGGCATTCTGGTAGTAAAATGCCAAAGGAATACAGATGAGAATCGAAGCAATAAAGAAAATTAAAAAGTTTTTACTTTTCAATAATTTAAGCGCATCCAAACCTAATATTTCAGAAATGGTCACTTTTGTTTCCGGGGATACTTTTGGCGGTGTTTTTGGTAAAGTAAAACTAAAAATGCCCATGACCAGGGAAGCTACAGCAGCCAGTAAGAATGTATTTTTCATAAGACCGGCTTTTACATTTGCTTCAGCGTCCCATAAAAAAACATAGCTGATCATTAACCCGGCGACAATCCATCCGATAGTTCCCCAAACCCTGATATTGGCAAATTCTTTTTCAGGATCCTTCATCTGGTTAAAGGAAATTGAATTTACCAATGCCAGGGTAGGCATATATAAAATCATATAGGCTAGCAAATAATAAAAGAATGACTCAGGATATACGGCCGTTATGTTACCCACGCTATACATATAATACATGAGGGCAGCGCCTGTGAGATGCAATACAGCAAGAATCTTTTCTGCATTGAAATACCGGTCTGCAATTAATCCAATAATAAAAGGAGCAATAATAGCGCCCCATGATTGCGTCGAAAACACGGAACCGGTTTGAGATCCATTGGCATGGAGATTATTTACCAGGAATGTTCCTAACGTTACGAACCAGGCACCCCAAATAAAAAACTCAACAAACATCATAAAAGACAGCTGCAATCTTATCGTAAATTTCATCGGCAATTTTTAAGCACTTACGCTTGGAAATAATAAATGTACTATTTTTAAGACAACAAAAAATTTCAGATATAATTTTTTTATAAATTTTAATAAAAAATTAGTGATGTTCAACTAAATCAGGAATGATTTTTTAGTAAAAATTTTCTATAAAAAAACCATGGCCCGGTAATCTGGCCGACGGCAATGATACATCGGTTAGCGCCCTACTTTGCATCTCCGAAAACATGGATTAATTGCTTGAATACCTTTATCGTAAAAATGGTCTCTATCTATAAAGAGCCAAAATTTTCCGAAATTTTTTGTGTATTCATTTATAAAAATTTTATCCTTGCAAAAAGAGTCTGTTACTTTGAGCTTTCGATCGCAGATCCTGTTAAAACGAAAATAATTTGCGGGTGTTCTTTTGCCCCTCAAAAAAGTGACGATAAAAATTAAATGGAAAGATGCTTATTTTAGTGGCGACAAATAAAAAATAATTTCATGCATCTAATTCTTTTATATTTAAAAAAGATTTGTTCTTAAACGAAATGATAAAAATTATGAAAAGAAAATTAAGAATGGGAATGGTTGGCGGTGGTAAGGATGCTTTTATTGGGGCCATACATAGACTGGCAGCTAACATGGATGGATTGATTGAATTATCCTGCGGGGCATTAAGCATTAACCCCGAAATAGCAAAAGATTCAGGAATAGATCTGTTTCTTCCCGGGGACAGAATTTATCTTACCTATGACGAAATGATCAGTAAGGAAAGTGTATTGCCTGCTGATAAGCGGATAGATTTTATAACAATTGTTACCCCCAATTTTGCACACTTCGCACCTGCAATGATGGCGCTGGAACACGGCTTTAATGTTGTGATAGAGAAACCAATGACCTTTACATTGGATGAGGCAAAACAATTGCAAAAGAAAGTGGAAGAAACCGGCCTGCAATTGTGCCTTACACATACCTATTCCGGTTACCCAATGGTGAAACAGGCAAGGGCAATGATGAAAGATGGGGCTTTAGGAAAGATCAGGAAAATATATGTTGAATATGCGCAGGGATGGCTTAGCAAATTATCGGAGCGAGAAGGTAATGCACAGGCTGCGTGGAGAACCGACCCGAAAAAGTCCGGTAAAGCCGGGGCTATGGGCGATATCGGAACGCACGCTGCGCACCTTGCAGAATATATTTCCGGGTTAAAAATTACCAGGCTTTGTGCCGATTTAAATATTGTTGTTGAAGGCAGGCATCTTGACGACGATGGAAGTGTTTTATTAAAATTTGATAATAATGCATCGGGAGTTTTAACGGCGACGCAGGTTGCTGCCGGTGAAGAAAATAATTTGAAGATTAAAATTTATGGAGAAAGGGGCGGTATAGAATGGATGCAACAGGAGCCCAATACTTTAATAGTAAAATGGCTGGATAAGCCAACAGAAATATTACGTGCCGGCGCGAACTATACCAATGTATTGAGCAGTTTTGCTACAAAAAATTGCAGAACACCCGGCGGACATCCAGAAGGTTACCTGGAAGCCTTTGCCAATATCTACCACAATTTCGCTCAAACATTATTATCTAAACTGGAAGGGAAAGAACCTACGAAAGAGATGCTTGATTTTCCAGGCGCTGAGGATGGCGTTCGTGGTATGGCATTTATAGAAAATGTGGTCGCGTCAGGAGCATCGAATGAGAAGTGGACGGAATTTGTTATATAGAATTTACAATACGTGGATTACAATAAACAGTATCGCAAAGACCACTAAATAAAGGCAAAGTGTAGCAAAGGTTCTTTGCGTGCTTAGGGATTCATTTCGGTCAACGATACATAAATATTAAAGCAAATGAAAACAATTAAGGGCCCCGGAATTTTTATAGCGCAATTTATAAGCGATGCTGCGCCTTATAACGATCTGAAAAGTATTTGCGAATGGGCCAAAAGCCTTGGTTTTACCGGTGTTCAGCTTCCGACGTTGGATAGCAGATTTATCGATTTGCAAAAAGCAGCTGAGAGCCAGGCATACGCTGATGAACTGAAAGGAATCGTGAATGAATGTGGCCTGGAGATCACAGAACTTTCAACTCATTTACAGGGGCAACTGGTAGCCGTAAATCCGGCTTATGATGTTTTGTTTGATGGATTTGCTCCTGAGCAATTAAGAAAGAATCCCAAAGCAAGAACAGAATGGGCGGTGCAGCAATTGAAATATGCAGCAAAAGCTTCTATGAATTTGGGACTGAATGCGCATGCTACTTTCAGCGGCGCTTTATTATGGCATACATTTTATCCGTGGCCACAACGGCCGGAAGGGTTGGTGGAGGAGGGATTTAAAGAACTGGCAAAACGATGGTTACCAATATTAAATGAGTTTGATAATTGCGGGGTAGATGTATGTTATGAAATTCATCCCGGTGAAGACCTTCACGATGGCATTACTTATGAAATGTTTTTAGAAAAAGTAAATAATCATCCGAGGGCTTGTTTACTATTTGATCCTTCGCATTTTGTTTTGCAATGCCTCGATTACCTGCAATACATAGATAACTATCATGCACGCATACGTGCTTTTCATGTGAAGGATGCCGAATTTAATCCAACCGGTAAACAGGGAGTTTATGGTGGTTATCAAAACTGGATTGACAGGGCAGGCCGCTTTCGTTCGTTAGGAGATGGGCAGGTGAACTTCAAATCAATATTCAGCAAGCTTGCGGCGTATGACTATCCCGGTTGGGCGGTGCTGGAATGGGAATGTTGTTTGAAAGATTCTGAAGTAGGCGCAAAAGAAGGAGCTGAGTTTATTCAAAAAAATATTATTCCTGTTACCAATAAGGCCTTTGATGATTTTGCCGGGACAGGCAAAGATGAAAAACTGATCAGTTCCGTTTTGGGAATTGAATCATAGGCGCATGGATTACAATGGCCTGGTAACGTGTATCAATTTCAACCATCGATGATTTTCAGCAATATCAACAATGAGAAGATGGTTAGATCCGTCTTATATTACAATGGTTTTTCACTCTTGTATGTTTACAATTTCCTGGAGTTCCTTTTAATTTCTAAAACACCCACATGTATAAGTTAACGCTCTCCCTTGCTGCACTCGTTCTTGTTATGGGTAACTGTTTTTCGCAAGACAATACCCTAACTTCAAAAGAAAAAGCCGGTGGCTGGAAACTATTGTTTGATGGTAAAACCGGCAACGGCTGGCATTCTTATGGGAAGCAAAGTACTGGTAAAGCCTGGAGTATACAAGACGGAACTTTTTACCTGGATGCTAAAGGTGAAAAAAATGTGGACGAAGGTGGGGGCGGTGATTTGGTTACCAATGAGGAGTATGAAGATTTTGATTTGAAACTTGACTGGAAGATTGGCCCGAAAGGAAACAGCGGTATTATATTTTATATCCAGGACGATGCCGTAAAATACCCTGACACATATAATACCGGGATGGAAATGCAGGTATTAGACAACGGTAGCCCAATACGCCTGGGGCATTCCGACGGTAAGCTCTACACACACAGGGCAGGCGATCTTTATGATTTGCTGGCTTCAAAAGAGGCTGATCATCCACAGGGCGAATGGAATCATATTGAAATTGTATCAAAAAATGGGCAGCTCGATTTTTATATGAACGGGATTCATACGCTGTCAGCCACTATGTGGAATGACTACTGGAAGAAAATGATTGCCATCAGTAAATTTAAAGAAATGCCGGGTTTTGGAACTTTTAAAAAAGGGAAAATCTCCCTGCAGGATCATGGCGAAGATGTATGGTTTAAAAATATCAGGATTAAGCGGCTTTGATTTTTATTCTCTTATTAATTTTTAACCACTTATCCTGGTTTTTTCAAAGAATCTTGTTAGCGGATCATTTGCTTTCTTCAAATAAAATATAAACTTGGGAATTATATGATTAATGGTGATAATGGATCTTTCTAATTTATAACAATTACTGGCATGCTGCTTTTAGTGAAGCAGCATAACGGAATTGATGATCGATTGTATCCGGAAATTATCACTTTAGGGTCCAGACTCAATTGCTGCAATATGTTACCATACAAAAATAAGTTACCGGTATTTTTTATTTGCCTGTTTACTTGTATAGGTCATTCGACCGCTTTCAGTCAACAGCTTTTACTTAAAGTTGCCGGCGATAATCAGTCAGGGTATCATGTGGACATATATAACGGTAAACAATTGATCGTAACGAATACAGAAGAGTTCTCCCTGCAGATGTATAATGCTGATTTGAGTACGGTTGCAAACATACCACGATGGACAGGTCAAAAATGGACAGGTGATACAAAGCATATTACAATTACAAGAGATTCTTACATACCGGAATTTGATGCCAACCTTTCAGTGTCAGTAACCTACCAGGTGATCAATACTAAAATTATTAAAAAAACGATTGAGTTGTTGCAACCTTCCATGCCAGCCATGCTATATATATTGCAACAAACAGCCCGGCCTTCAGAAAAGCCACAGCGGTATGTAACATTTGAATATGATAGTTTCCCCGGGGGTTTCGTGCATGAAATGTTTCCCGCTACGGGCTTTATTACTCCCGGTAATGATGTGGTTGGTTTTTTAACGGATGCCGGTTATAAAAATCAATATACCAGGAATACGCGTCGCCGTTTTAGCGGCCATGGTGGCGGATTCGTAGGCATGCGCCGGTTGCCTGATGTTAATTTATTTTCGGTTGCCACTGTATCGGAAAGGGCACAAAATAATAACTACATCAGTCAAACATTTGGCCAAATGTATAACCTCGATGCGGGAGGAGAAACGGTATTGCCAATACCTGCTGACTATCAAAAAGAAGGCAATGCAGAAGTGGAGAAAGAGAACGGGCTTATTTCAATAAAAGGTCGCCCGGGAGGCAGGGCGGGTATAGAATTTGTTGCGCCACTTACAGATCAAAAGGTATATACTATTTCTTTTTTGTGTAAAGGGAATACACCACTGGCATTAAAACTTTTCCGAATAAAGAACGGTCAAAAAACTATTGAGTTGGAAGATGGTGTTAAATATATTGATCATTTTCCTGCTGTAGATAGCGAATGGACGCTTTTTAAAGGTAGTATATTGGTACCTTATATTGAAAACGATAGTGTATCCATGTTTATTGGGACACAATCCGGAAAAGAATGTGAGCTGCAAATAAAAGATCTGAAAATTGTAGAACACCAACCACAAATTGAGCCTTACAATATACTGCCGCTTGGTGAAAAAGTGGAGAAAACTACTTATATTTTTGTTGAGCCCTGGAAATCGCATCAGCAATTTATGATCTCCTCACAGTCACGGTTAGCCGAAGGAAAGGGATTTCATGGATCGCTGATAGAAAAAATGTTGTATGCCAATTTCAATATGCTTACCTGGATCACAGATGTAAATGATTTTACTCCGTTTAATGTGCCCAACATGAACTATGCACCGGATATGTACAACAGGGATTCTTATTTTTCTACCCTATCTACCTACAACAAAGAATTGAACCTTTCCATATGGAAACAATGGGGTAAAACACAAACGTCCAAAGGCGGAATTGGTACTATTATTACACCGCTTATGGGTTCCGTAGAAGCCAAGGACAATGAAGCTACCATTGAATGGCTGATATGGGCTATGATGAACAAACGAAGGTTTGGCGTTATACTTCCGCAGGAAAAAATTAAAAGAGCAGTTGACTATGTATTAAACGAATTTGATGCTGACAGGGATGGAAAATGCAGATCACATTTCTCTTTGAGCCAGGTTGATATTGTCGATTATAATCCTAAAACAGACCGGCTCGCTGTAAACCAGGGCATGCTGGCTATTGCACTAAGAACAATAAAGGAACTGGGTTTTGATATTTCTGAAACCTATATACAAAAGGCTGAAAAGGAATACAGGAATTTTTATGATCCGAAAAGAAAACATTTATTATTCGACAGGAATTATCCCGACATCATTTCACTCACTGATCTTGAACCGGAATTTTTTTCCTTATGGTTATTCAACAGGCCCATGCTAACGGACGAAATAGTAAAAAATCAGTTAGATCAAATTCCCATTCTAAATAAAGTTCCGGATTCACCTCATCCGCAGTATGGCACTACTGCGCCTATCTGCATCCGGTTAACAAAAGATGCAAAAGGGTATGCTTATATGGATGAAAATTACCAGCCCTTTGAAAAATTTGGCAAAGAAAATTATGCCAATGGGAAAAGGGATGGGGTTTATTATAATGGCGGCAGTTGGTTCAGGGCGGAGTATTGCGCATATGTAGTGGGGTTAAAACATAACTGGGCCAAAGCGAAAATGTTAATGGAAAACAGGGTGTGGGCAGAGATATACCTTAACCCAAAATGGCCGTTCAGCAAAGAATTTATTCCAACGAAATGGAGCACCACGGATAGCTGGTGGACGTCTACGAGGGGATTGTGCTGGAATGTTTTTATGTTGATGGCAGATGAAGTGGCAGGCCTCCGTACTCCTGAAATGGATCCTGATTATAAAAAATAATACGAAAGTTCATCTCAATAAACAGCATTAAAATACATCTTAATGTATTTATTTAAACCGGCGATGAATATGACTGTTTTTAATTTTTATTAAAACAGCATCTCAATATAAATCCTTCATGATGCGCCCTTATTTTTAAAACGAATGCTTTTTTAGCGGATACTGACATACACGATTTTTTTTTCTTTACCATCGCTTTTAGTAAAAAAGACAAGCAATCATATTATAAAATAGTGTAGTAGTGATAACGTCAAATCACTTAGCTACAAGTCTGTGATTTTTTTAATTTAAACAATACCTGATGAATCTATATTGATATATTTCGTTATATATGACACTGCAGGATAAAAGACAAACAGTGTGTTTTAAAGACGTACTTTGCCAAATTATATTTAAAAAATAATTAAAACGCTTGCTTATGAGATCCAAAATTTTTCTTAGCTTATTGCTAATGCTATTTAGTTTTTTTCAAACTATAGCACAACAACGAACGGTTACGGGAACTGTTACTAATTCAAAAGATGGTACACCTTTGCCAGATGCATCAGTAACGGTCGTCGGAGAAACAAACGGTACTTCAACAAAGTCAGATGGAACCTTTTCTATCAATGTTTCTCCTAATGCAAAACTATTACAAATAAGTCATGTAGGCCAGGAGACACAAACTATAGCTATTCCTGCAAGTTCTGTTGTCAGCGTTTCTTTGGTAAACGTGTCAGAAACTTTAGGGGATGTAGTGATTGTGGGTTATTCCAGCCAGAAAAAAGCGTCTATAACGGGAGCCGTTAGTAGTGTTGATATGGGCGATTTAAGGAAAACAAGGATAGCAGATGTGTCACAAGCCTTACAGGGTCAGGTGCCCGGTGTTTTTGTTGCAGCCAATACAGGTGCTCCGGGAGATGGGATCATCGTCCGTATCAGGGGAGAAGGTACGCTTGGAAATAATGATGCACTGTATATAGTAGATGGAGTTCCGACCCGCGACATTTCTTTTTTAAATCAATCCGATGTTAAATCAATTACTGTTTTAAAAGATGCGGCAGCAACAGCCATTTACGGGTCAAGAGCAGCAAGCGGGGTGGTAGTTATTACCACAAACAACGGAACAAAAGGTAGAACCAATATTACCGTAGATTATAACTCGGGTTTCTATAATGCTACTAATACGCCAAAGATGTTAAATGCGACTCAATTTCTAACGGTAAAGGATATGGCCTGGCACAATACAGCCGGCAACTCACCAGGTGATATCAGTCCGTATGCACAATTAAAAAGCCGGACAGACCTGGCCAATACTAATTGGCAAAAGGAATTGTTTACAACCGGGCTGTCACAAAATTTGCAGGTATCTGCAAACGGAGGTTCAGATAATGTGCAGTATTTATTGTCTGCCGGTTATTTTGGAGAAGATGGAATTGTGGTAGAAAATAATGATCAATATAAAAGAGTAAATTTTAGAGCAAATATCAATGCCAATCTTACTGACAGACTAAGGGTAGGAACTAATTTACAAATCAGTAATGCTGTCCAGGATAAGCTTTCATCAAGTGGTGATGCCCCCGGAATTATACGCCATGCGATGTTGCGTCCACCTGTTTTGAGCGTATATAAAAGTACTACTGACCCAACCTATTCAGCGAAAGATCCCTATACGGATCTGCCATTTTATGCAGACAATCTTGCGGCAAACGGAGGTACCTGGAACGGGGGCCAAAACAAATTAGAGTTCACCTCAAACCCACTTGCAATTGTTCATTTTACAGATAACACCTTGACGACTTTCCGGACCTTTGGAAATGTATTTGCCGAGTATAGTTTTTTAAATGATAAATCATTAAAATTCAAATCAAATCTCGGCGTTGATATCAGTTTTATTCACAACAAAAACTTTGCGCAAAATTATGGTGATGATGATGGCGGCGGCGGTACTAATTATCCCGGAATGGGAAGACAGAACAGGCCCAACAGTTTAAGTGAAGAACGGGGACAAACCAATACATTCACTTTCAGCAACACCCTGAACTATCAAAAAACCTTTAACGGGAAACATAGTATCAACGCAGTGTTAGGTACTGAATCTATTAAAAGCAGGGAAGATGTAATGAGTGGCAGCAGAATTAATTTTGATAATTCTACTGATCCTTTCAGGTACCTGGATTATGGCGGCACAACATCTATCTGGAATGGAGGAACACAACCCAACAATTGGAATCTTGTTTCGTTTTTTGGATCTGCCACTTATGGTTTCGAAAATAAATATTTTGTAACGGCCACTGCAAGAGAAGATGGCTCTTCAAGATTTGGACCCAATCATAAATGGGGCTTCTTTCCATCAGCATCTGCCGGTTGGATAATATCGCAGGAAAAGTTTATGCAAAAGGTAGATTGGATATCCACTTTAAAACTTAGAGCAAGCTGGGGTGTTTCGGGTAACCAGGAAATTCCAAATGATGCATATCAAACGGTGGTTACACAAGTTGGCGGTGTTGTTAATAAAATCCGGTATGGCAATCCTGATGTTAAATGGGAAGCTACCACGCAAACGGATGTCGGCATTGATGTAAGTGTGTTAAAAAACAGGCTTACTTTTTCGGCAGATTATTTCAATAAAACTACCAATGATATTTTGCTTGCCGTTCCTTTGCCGGCTGTATCTGTGGGTGTTATTGAAAGCACATTTATTAATTCAGGCGCCGTGAATAATAAAGGAATTGAATTGGGTATCCGATATCAAAACTTTGATCATGCATTTGGATATAGTGTAAATGCGAACATGGCTACACTTAAAAACGATGTAACTAAACTCTATACTTTTGTACCCAATATTATAGACAATACCAATCATACCAAAACCCAGGCCGGGCAACCTATCAACGCTTATTATGGGTATGTATTTGATGGTATTTATCAAAATGCCGGAGAGGTTTCTAAAAC
>JBDTOV010000086.1:0-20441 GCA_039933035.1 Ginsengibacter sp.
GTTACAAGACCTTTATTAATAGCAGGGGAATTATCCCGCAACCGGAAATTATAATATTGGTGCGGGACGTCAATGCTATCAAACAAGGGATCTATATTTTTTATTGAATAGGTGTCAAAGACACCATTGGCAATGTCATTTTTAGCTTTATAAAGCACGTGTTCAAAATCTACCGGAAATGGATTGCTACCATGAATGTTTACCACGACTTCGTCATCTACGTTTCCTCCATCTCCCCAAAAAATGCAATTTTGAAAAAGAGCCTTCAGTTCCGCAGTTAAAACAGTACTTCCCTGGGTTGCAGAATTTGAAACCTGCAAAACCGGATTTTTATGTGTTACATTAAAATTATTATAAGAGGCCACGGTGCAATGTGTAAAACGATATTCGCCTCCAAGACCCAGCAGCAGGTTGATGCCACAATTTATAATTAGGCAATTATCGGCGTAAATATTTGTATGGATACCTAGTACACCTGCATCATATATATTACTAACCATACATTGCGACATGGTAAGTTTAGGATTGGCATTAACAGAAAGATCCTGTGAAATAATTCCCTGGTAAGCATTTTTAATAATAGCGTGTTTTAAATAATTATCCTTACTGCTGCCGCGAAAAAAAATGCCGGGCCAACTTGCAGGCAGGTCTTTGTAACCAGGATCAAGGCGGTCACCATTAAATACCACGTTGTCTTGTTTGGTACCGTTAACTATTAAAGTGCCGTCAACCAAAAAGGGCGCATTGGCGTGTAAGAATATTCTTGTTCCTTCCCCGATGGTAAGTGTAGCATTGGAGTCAACCAAAATACCTCCAATAATTACATAAGGTCGTATTTTGTTCCAGGTTGTATTTCCTGTAAGCTTTACCTGGTTTAGAAAGATGGCGTTTTGTCCATAAGCCTGTAGCTGAACAAATTTTTGATTGCCGTTGTAGCTTATTAAAATGCTGTCCCGAAGAAGAAATGGGATATTTTCAGCCGTGGGATTTACATTTACCTGTACAAATACATATATACTGTCGTTGGCATTTATTTCTATATCATTTACTTCGGTCGCAGCGGTACCATCAATATTTATTTTAAAAGGAGAGGATGCACCGCCGGATAATTTCACTTGTGATAAGCGAATCTTTTGATTGTTATCATTGAAAATCTTAAAACTCCTGGTAATGGAACCAGTTGAAGTAAAAACCGTATCGAACAATAAAGTATCCGCATTGGTATATAAATTTGCCTGCGGGCTGGTAATAAAAGATTCTTTTTTGCAGGAAAAAATGGTTGCTGATAGTAAAAAGAAAAGCGATGCATATTTCAGGAAAGTCATTTATCAAAAATATGTTGAATTGTTTGATTCTAAATAGTAAGGCCAAACTAACACCATCCTTATTTCGTTGCAATGGCCAATGTGGCAATGCTCAACCGAACTCCTTCTATTTTTAGAATTTCCGCGCCGCAGGCTTCCAGTGTTGCCCCGGTGGTAATTACGTCATCAACTAATAAAATATGCTTTCCTTTTAAACTTGCCGGCTCCAAAACCGAGAAACTTTTTTCAACATTTTCCCATCTTTGTACCCGGCCTTTTTTTGTTTGCGTTTCGGTAGGCACAATTCTAATTACATTTTTTGTTATCATCGGAATGTTCGTGATCTCATTAATGCCTTCGCAGATAATTGAAGCCTGGTTGAAACCTCTTTTAAATTCTTTTGCGGTAAACAGAGGTAATGGGATAAGATAGTTAATGTTACCGAAGCGATTACTGTTTTGCATACTCCTACCCATCATCTTACCAAGATATAAACCTAATTTTTTGTTTCCACGGTATTTAAATTCATGAATACAATTTTGAATAATAGAATCTTTTGAAAAATAGAATTCGCTCATACCCATAGTAATTGCTATCCTTCCCCAAAAAATTTTTTCCAAAGGATTATTTGCGTGTAAAGCAAAATTGGTGTGAGGTAAATCATTTATGCATTCCAGGCACAAAAGATTTTCCTTTTCCAATAGATCACTGCCGCAGCCCAGGCAATTGTGCGGATAAAAAAAATGAACCAAAGGAGATAATATGGCTGACAGCACCTTCAAAATATTTTATTTAGCTAAATATATTAAAATAAATACTGGTACAATTCTTCTACTTTCCCCAAAGGAACTACTTCAATGTTAAATTTATTTTTTTCCAGCCCTTTGGTATTGTATTTACTTACTATTATTTTTTCAAAGCCAAGTTTTTGCGCTTCCGCTATGCGTTGCTCTATTCTGTTTACGGCTCTTATTTCCCCGCTAAGCCCTACTTCTCCTGCAAAGCAAATATGTAAAGGCATCGATACATCTTCGTAAGAGGAGAGCAATGCACTAAGAACTGCCAGGTCAATAGAAGGGTCTTCCACTTTTAAACCCCCGGCAATATTTATAAAAACATCTTTTACACCAAAATGAAAGCCGCCTCTTTTTTCCAGAACGGCTAATAGCAATTGTAGTCTTCTCAGGTCAAAACCGGTATTGGTTCGTTGCGGAGTGCCGTATACACTTTGGGTTACCAACGCCTGTACTTCTATGAGCAACGGCCTTATTCCTTCCATAGTTGCGGCAATGGCTACGCCACTCAATTGCTCTTCTTTTTGTGTGATTAGTATTTCCGAAGGATTACTAACCTGTCTCATCCCTTCGCCCGTCATTTCATAAATGCCCAATTCTGATGACGAACCGAAACGGTTTTTAAGAGTTCGTAAAATACGGTAGGCATAATTGCGATCGCCTTCAAATTGCAAGACAGTATCCACCATATGCTCTAAAATTTTTGGCCCGGCGATGCTTCCGTCTTTTGTGATATGCCCGATTAAAAAAACGGGCGTATTGGTTTCTTTAGCGAAGCGCTGAAATTCACCTGCACTTTCTCGTATTTGAGAAATGCTGCCTGGTGCTGATTCTACATAAGGCGACTGTAATGTCTGCACTGAATCTACAATTACAAGTTGCGGTTTCAGTTTTTTTATTTCCTGGAAAATTGTTTGCGTATTGGTTTCAGTAAGCAGGAAAAATTTTTCATTTTCAATTTTCAACCTGTCTGCACGCATTTTTATTTGTTGCTCGCTCTCTTCCCCACTTATATATAAGGTAACTATGTTTTGCAATTGCAATGCGGCTTGAAGAAAGAGCGTCGACTTACCGATGCCTGGCTCACCGGCTATTAACACAATGCTGCCGGTAACAATTCCACCACCCAGTACCCGATTCAATTCTGCATCGGCGGTAAGAATTCTTTTTTCTTCACCGCTGCTAACATCCTGCAGAGATATCGTTTTTACGCCATTGCTTAATCCTGAAAATTCTTTCCATTCAGATTGTTTTTTATCAGTACCCCTCACGATCACTTCTTCCACAAAAGTATTCCACTGCTCACACGAAGGACATTTGCCTAACCACTTAGCACTTTCCTGCCCACAGTTACTGCAAAAAAATGCCGTCTTTGTTTTACTCATTCATTAATTATAAGCAATGAAATTAAGCAATCATTATGAGTGGAAATAAACTGTCATTTCAGGAGAAATTCAAATCTAAAAGATGTCGTATTTATAAATTTTTATAGTGAAAAGTAAAAGGGACGGTATTGCTACCGGCCCTTTGTACTTACTAACCCATTAAATTCTATTGCTAAATTACAAATTGCCGCCACATAAACAAATTAATTTTCTGTGATGTTAATAAATTCCAAAAATGACCCTACTATACACTACATTAGGTCATTTTTATGCTATTTGCTGATAATCAAATATTTATAATAAAATACTGCCTGGCGGGTGCGTAGTATAAAAATATTTTCCTCACAATATTTGGTTTATAAGATAAACTACTTTATTATTGTGATAAATTTACAAAAATGCAAAGGCTTCTATTTTTAGTATTTATTTTGATAAGCATAACAGGAAATGCGCAGGTAAAAATTTCAGGAAGAATTACAGACAATCATAATAAGATTTTACCTGGTATCAGCGTCAGTATCCGGGATTCATATGATGGGGCCACTTCAGATTCATCGGGGAAATACTATTTCGTCACTTCTGAAAAAGGGGTACATGTTCTCCAGGCCAGTGCTACAGGTTATAAATCATTTGAACAAAACATAAACATTGATGCTACATCATTAAATATCGATATATCACTTAAAGAAGAAATAACGGAATTGAAAGCAGTGGTAATTAGTGCCGGAACTTTTGAAGCGAGCGATCAAAAAAGAGCGAGTGCTTTAAATCCCATTGATATTGTGACAACCGCCAGCGCCAATGGTGATATTACCAACGCAATTAAAACTTTACCCGGAACGCAACAAGTAGGAGAGAGCGAAGGTTTATTTGTAAGAGGTGGCACTGCGGCGGAAACTAAAATTTATATTGACGGAACTTTGGTGAACAAATTTTTCTACAGCAGCGAACCGGATCTTGCTACCAGGGGAAGGTTCAATCCTTTTTTATTTAAAGGAACCATTTTTAGTTCCGGTGGTTATTCCGCACTGTATGGCCAGGCGCTATCTTCTGTTCTTTTGTTGGAATCGATAGATCTTCCTGAAAAAACCTCTGCGAGTCTTGGATTTTCTTACCTCGCAGCCAATGCAGGTTTTCAAAAACTTTCAGAGAATAAAAAATCATCGTGGGGTATCACTTATGCCTACACCAATCTTTCCCTGGTTTATAATCTTATTAAACAAAAGCTTGATTATTTTAAAGTACCGGTTTTAAATGAAGGAGATGCCAATTTCAGAATTAAAACCTCTGCAACAGGGATGCTTAAATATTTTGGTTCGTTTAGTACAACTAATGTTGGGTTTAGAAACCAGGATGTTGATTCATTAAATTTGAAGGATGCATTCGGGTTAAAGAATTTGTACATGTATCATAATTTATCATGGAGAGAAAAAATTGGACATGGCTGGAGATTAAGTACAGGCGCTTCTTTTTGTACTAACCGGGACGATATCAATAATGAATTACAGAATGCCGATAATAAAAAACAGCTAATGACAAATGATTCATTATATGCATATAAAAATTTTAATCTTGTAAACGAAGGACATTATGCAAATGCAAAGGTCGTATTGGAAAAAAGATTATTTAACCTGAGCGCGGTAAGATTTGGCGGTGAATATAATTACAGTAATGAAAAAACATCCTACACCCAATATAATGGTGCATTATACCCCCGAACTATAAAGGAAAATATCTTTTCAGGCTTTGCAGAAACAGATATTTATGTGACAAATGATATCGCAGCCAAAATTGGGTTAAGGGCAGAGCATTCTCAACTACTACATAAAACAAATGTTGCACCAAGAATTTCTGTAGCTTATAAATTCCCTGACAACAGCCAGTTTTCTTTGGCGTATGGCATTTTTTACCAGGATCCTGAAAGTAAATACCTGCCTTCTATAAATCAATTGCATTTTGCCCAGGCTACACATTACATTGCCCAATATCAGAAAATTTCAAATCAAAGAACTTTCCGGGCCGAAATATTCTACAAAAAGTATAAAGATTTGTTTAAAACAGGTCTTACGGACTACGGCTCTTACAGCGCCATTAATAACGCTGGCTTTGGTGATGCGAAGGGAATTGAATTTTTTTGGAGAGATAAAAAAACAATCAGAAATGTTGACTACTGGATTTCTTATTCTTACCTGGATACTAAGAGAGACTTTCTTAATTACCCGTTTGCAATAGAACCTTCCTTCGTGTCAAAACATACTGCATCGCTGGTTGTTAAAAAGTTTGTAACTAAATTAAAAACACAGTTCAACGGATCGTACACATTTGCTACAGGACGGCCCTATTACAATATTAATTATGATTATAATACTAAAACGTATAAAATTTATGATGATGGCCGCACCAAAGATTATAACAATGTAAGCCTGAGTGTAAACTACCTGCCATCTATTGGCAAGGCTAATACAAAAAGTTTTACCGTTATAGTGTTATCACTCACCAATGTTTTGGGTGCTGATAACATATATACTTACAATTACTCGGCCAATGGTCAAAATAAAGTGGCAGTAACCCCACCTTCAAAAAGATTTTTCTATTTAGGCTGTTTTATAAGTCTTGGCATAGACAGGTCACAGGATGCAATTGATAATCATTTGTAGCCCCTTTCCCGAAAAGGGAATAGAAGCAAAAAAATCGTTTATTAAAAAAAAGTATAATACAATGGAAATAGAAAATAAAGATCCCAAATGCTGGAAGGCTGCTCAGAAAAGAGCCGGCTTTACATATCACGTGTTCATTCACCTGCCAGTCATTATTTTCTTTTGGACGCTGTGGTATATTAATTCGCCATCTTTTGCAGAAAGAGGAACATTTCCATGGCCACTTTGGCCTTTGTTTGGTTGGGGTATCGGTGTATTATTTAACTATCCCGGAGTATATACGTCTACCAACCATTTGGCGGGAAAAGGAATATAAAAAACTTACAAACAATATCAATAACAATAATTAATCAACAAAACTTAAAAACAATCAACATGAAAAAAATCGTTTTATTCGCTACAATCATTTGCTTTGCCAGTTCAATTTTTGCACAGAGTGATAAATACACAGGCGCTATGAAAGCAAATATCGCCTTGCTTGATTCAATGATGGGAAAAGGAAACAGCGTTGAAATCGCCAACAATTTCGAAAGGATTGGTGATGCCGAAAAAACACAATGGCTTCCTTATTACTATGCTGCGTACTGTACCATTATGGAAGGATATACTGAAAAAGACAATTCAAAAAAAGATGCCATTGCCGACAAGGCCAAGCAATTCATTGATAAAGCTGAGGGCATTTTAGGCAAAGAAAATTCCGAGACCGCTGTTATAAAAAGCATGATCGCCACTACGCACATGATGGTGGATCCTCAAAGCAGGTACATGACTTATGGCCCGGAATCGACGAGTCAAATTGCAAAGGCTGAAGCGCTCGATTCAACGAATCCGCGTCCGATTTTACTCGAAGCGGAAAGTAAATTTTATACACCTGAGGCCTATGGAGGTGGCAAAGATGTAGCCAGGGAATTTTTTGATAAGGCAAAAACATTAGATGATAATTTCAAACCTGAAAATGAGCTATCACCCATCTGGGGCAAGAGCGTGATTGAATACTTTCTTTCTCAATACAAATAATGTACATGGAGCAGCAGGAACGAAGCATGAGTGAAACTGAAAGCATGGCGTTGATCACTTCGATGAACCACTAAGCGAAAAACAAACTAAATGAAAATGGAGGATTATATATATTTTGGGGCTGACTAATATTTATTTGCTGCCGGGTTCAGTTTACAGCGTTGTATTTTTACAACAATCAAAATGCATATTATACCTGGTATGTTACCTGACTTGCTCCCATATACCAGGTATTCTATATTCGTAAGAGACGAAAGACAAGAACAACGAGAACATACACAGACGAAATTGCAGGATTTGTTCGGCTTATTTTCATAATTTGTATAAGCCTCATTATTTTTATCATGATTTATTTTAAAGTATATGCAGGGGTTAACCCGCAGCGTTGATGATGTATGGAATGCCCGCGGTTCTATCCGGCATAATTTCGAGATTTAAACATTTAAAGGCCGGTGGTATTTAGTGCTGGCTTTTTGCGATCTTATCAGTATTTAATACGCACGGGTTTCAACTACTTCTTATTGCACTTGCAGTAGTAGTTGCATTGATTGTTCCGGGATATCTCTTGCGACAAAAATTTAAAAAAAGAAAATTAATATGGAAGAGAAAGAATTGTCAGGACAAGAGAGCCTGTTGTTGATTACTTCAATGATCAATAAAGCGAAAAATAATTTCAGCGAGAAAGGATTGCTTTATTTGATTTGGGGATGGGTTATTTTATTTTGCTGCCTGACTCAATTTGTGGGCACTTATTTTTTTTATTATCCAAATATTTCTTTTGTTTGGCTTGTCGTTTACCTGGTACTCATCTTTCAAGTCATTTATTTGAGAAAAATGAGGAAATCCTGCAGAACCAAAACTTATACAGGTGAGATAAATGGATTTGTCTGGCTTGTTTTTACTATTTGCATGATGCTGGTTATTTTTATTTGCATTGTCTTAAAGAAATACGAATTAATTGATCCCCTGCTACTGGTATTATATGGTATGCCAACATTTTTATCAGGAATAATCATCAAATTTAAACCCCTGGTAATAGGGGCTATTTCTTGCTGGGCTCTTGCTATTGTATCTCCGTTTATTAATATTGAATTTCATTTGCTGCTTATTGCATGTGCCGTGATTGCAGCGTGGATCATTCCCGGATATCTTTTAAAATCAAAATTTAAAAATTGAAACTGGTATGAAAGAAAAACAACTTTCGGGTGAAGAAAGCCTTCAACTTATTTCGAATATGATAAGCCAGGCTAAAAATCAATATTATGAAAGTGGTCTTGGCGCAATGTTGTGGGGATTTACCAATTTTATATGTTTTGTTCTTGCATATTGTATGGAAAGTTTTAGCTGGTTTACATTTCCTTTCAATCCCTTTTATTTAATGATTATCACTTTTGCTCTGCAGTATTACCTTGATCGAAAGGAAAAGAAATACAGGCAGACCGTCACCTTCAAAGATGAGGCTTGTAGATATATATGGTTGGCTTTTGGTATAAGTGTTTTGATTTTAACCATTGCAGGAGGTTTTGCGCATATCGGTTATATTGTTCTTCCGTTACTGTTATTATTATTTGGTATGCCAACTTTTATAACAGGATTTATCACTAATTTTCCTCCATTCATCATTGGAGGTATCGTGTGCTGGGCTTTTTGTATAGTTGCATTTTTTTACCAGACTAATTTTACTTACTTGCTGGTAGCTATGGGCACCGGCGCAGCATGGATTGTTCCGGGCTTTATTTTGAGAGCCAGGTTTTATAAAAATATTGCAAAAAGTAAAAATGGATTTTAAAGAACTGGATCCCATATTACATTCGCAACTACGCCTTGCTGTTATGTCGCTGCTTATAAGCGTAAAAGAGGCGGAGTTTACTTTTTTGAAAGAAAAGACAAACGCTACTGCCGGTAATTTGAGTGTGCAGATTAACAAACTAAAGGATGCAGGTTACATTGACATTACTAAGCAGTTCAATAACAATTATCCGCAAACAATCTGCAAGATTAACAGCATTGGAATTGCTGCATTTGAAAATTATGTGAAGGCACTGCAGAGTTATATGACGTTATAAATTGATATCATTCAAAAAAGCTGCCCTTTTGAGGCAGCCCTGACGGATTCATAGTTAAATTATTTCTATTGTTTTGTGATTTTTTTAGTAATTCTTTCCGAGCCTGAAATAAACTGAATAAAATAATTCCCTCCGGGAAGTTTTGCCAAATCTTCAATTGAAATATGATTAGTCCCTTTAGTCATTTCAATCCGTTTAGTAAAGACCACTTTACCCTGTATACCGATGACTTTCATACCAATAATTTCATGGCTATTCCATTCCAGTTTTACATTCAAATAACTTGTAAACGGATTAGGAGAAGTTATTACCTGTATGGTTGCATTTTTAAGTTGTAACCGAAGCACTTTTGAATAAGATCCTTTGCCGTCAATATCCACCTGTTCTATTCTGTAGTAAATGATGGCAACTGTTACGGGCATAGCGTCATCGGTAAATGAATAAGAATGAAATAATGGTGTGGTGCCATTACCGGCAACAACTGCTACCTCGTTATAAATATTTCCATCGATGCTTCTTTCAATTTTATATTTGCTGCAATTAATCTCCTGAGAAGTACTCCAGTCAAGTTTTACCTTACTATCCGCCATAAGAGATGCAGTAAATGAAACCATCGTTACCGGCAATGGCCCGTTTTCAGGCATGTTGCCCGGGTTGATGATAGCGGTGCCATCATCAACAAAATTAACGTTGGCATCAGACTGCGCCATAATCCTGGCTATATTCATTATGGAGGGCAGATGGTTACCTCTTCCCGGATCATTAACCGTTACTTTAAATTGTACCTTGTAAGTTTCGTTTGATGCCAAAGTGCCCCCACTACTGCTTGTTGCTCCTGTTCCCAACCTGAATCTCACAGTCTTAATTGCGCCATTTGTGATATATTCAGCAACATCATCACCGGATTGATCTGTTTGAATACCGCTCACGATTCCAAGGCAATTAATGATTTGTAAAGAGTTGGGGAGGTAGGTTACCGTAGAAGGCAGGGTATCGCTAATTACAATTGAATTTGCATTACCTGGCCCGCTGTTTTGCCCTTTAAGGATGTAAGTAAGCACTTCATTTGCTTCAGCAGCATGGTTGTTATTGGCATCGCTTACCGTATTATCGAGTGTAATAGTCGGATCCTTCATTGTAATGGTGAAAGCAAATAGCCCTGGAAAATATTTGTCTGCTGCAGTTCCAAATTCCAAGGTTACTGAATTGGCATTTGGCAAAATGTCGTATCCTGTTCCTACATCAAACTGGTCGATATCAAGGCCCATTTGGTTGGTATAATTTGGATATTTCGATGTAACATGTACTCCATTATCCGTGATCGTTCCATTCCAGGCGTTTCCGGGTGGGTTCAAAGCATTTGAAAATAGATTTGAATTTATTTTTAAATAATCCTGGTCCAGGTTCGCATCTCCCTCCCATGCAAGTACGCCCATTTTAGCATCCCCGGGAGACAGGTCGCCGGATGGCACATCGAGACCGGTCAGCGAAATTGTTGACGAAAGCGGATTACCATTACTGTAAACCTGCTGAAATCCATCATATAAACGGATACTGTTATAATTAAGCGTATTATTTTCATACACCACAACCATGCACCATCCTCCATTGTTGCCTCCGTCGGAAACAGGACCGGTACTTAAGGGTACATTTCCCACCTCATAGGTTCCCGCCCCATTACTTTTGATTAAATCTGTTATATCTGCATATGCCTGGTATTGTGAATAGCCGGTAATAATGGTTGTTTTATCAATTCCTAATGCGGGTACATCTGAATAGGCTCCGCCGGTACCTTTTCTTATTTTTATAATTTTGTTTGAATCCTGGGATAAATCATATTGTGAGTTTTTGACTCTGCCACCCCAATATAAACGCGCCAGTTTGATGGTGTTGGCTCCTTCCGGAAGGTTCAGATCAGAAGACGACGAATTCCTGGTTGCACTGCCATTGCCCGTGCTTCCATCAATGTCTATGTTTTGCATATTTTCGTCATCGTTTCCATAGATACTGTTTCCATTAATACTATTACCATTCATTTTTATGGTGTTAACGGTGTCTTTGTTAATGATGTGTAACAGTGTATTTCCAAACAAAGCAGTGCCCCCCTTTATATTATCTGAATAAATAAGATGATAACTTCTGAGCTGGGCACTCGTAATACAGGATGTTAATAAAAGAAAAATGCCCGTGAGTTTTAGCCTGGTTATTTTATTTTCAGGCAAAGCTGTACAATTAAAAAATTTCATGCAGGAGGTTTTTTCTACAGTAAAAAATGATAGAGCCAAATGGCCATCATGAAATTTTAGAGAATGGCGGCTTTAAAAGAATACCGTGGGAAATATTGAGCAGGCCCGGTACTAAGAAGTTTGGATTTATGCTGAAATGTATAATAACAATAAAAGAGAATTGGAATGGTATAATCAACCATTATAAATGCACAAAATGTGTAAGCATTTGATTTCCGAATAGATATTTTGGAAAAGTTTATAGGAATTTTTTGGACAATTTCCTAAGAATTGGAGATGGCAAAGTTAGAAATCATTTTGGACAATCAATATTTTTTTTTAAAAACACAATTCCTGGACAAGATACCCCGCATAAAATACTACTACGAATTTGATTCCAAGTATGCTTCGGTCAATGTGTTAGCCGGGGTTGAGCACACTAAGAATGGAATGATAATCCTGTTAAATTTTATTTACGATTTCAAATTAAATAGTTGTTGAGAAGCTTTTTTGGCCGGAAACCAGGAGGCCGCGACGGCTATAATAAGCGCCGTCAGGGTAACTAACAAAAAGTCGGTGAGTACCAGTTTCACCGGGAAATAATCTATTAAAAAAGAATTGCCGACCAATTTAATTATTTTAAATTTTACCTGTAGAAAGCAAATAATTAAAGCAAGTACCATACCGGTGCCCGTCCCGGTAAAAGCCAGCAGAAGCCCTTCGCTGAGAAATATTTTTTTGATTAAATTTTTATCGGCGCCGAGAGATTGTAAGACGCTTATATCTTTTCTCTTTTCCAGCACAAGCATAGTTAATGCGCCCACCATATTGAATGCCGCAATAATAAGAATGAGTGTGAGCACTGCATAAATAACCCATTTTTCCAACCTCATTGAATTGTATAAGCTGGCATTTTGCTGAAATTTAGTGAGCACTTTGTATTTGCTGCCGAGTTTTTTTTGCAGATCTTCCGTAAAATGGTTGGTCTCAGCCGGGTTCAATAAGGATATCTCGAGCGCGCTAAATTCATTGGGTGCGTAATTCATTTGCCGCTTCACGAAATCAATATTTGTAATCACGTATTTATTATCAAAATCCTGTTGTATGGCAAAACTTCCTGAGGTATTTGCATTGCCCTCGCTTAATGCGGCAAGAGGATTCGTATTTGCCCGCGTTGTTTTTTTGGGAAGAAAAACGGTTATCGGAAAAAGATTTTTATTTGCCTGCACTCCAATGGCGCTTTCAATTCCTACACCAAGAATAAGTTTTGGTTTGTCAATTGTTCCGGGATCATATACACCATGCAGTATGTTTTTGGGAACACCTGAAACCTGCGGGTAATTAGCATCAACGCCTTTCAACAGTACTACGGTTTGCTGTTCCCCATTTTGCAACAAAGCTTTTTCTTCCGCTACGAGCGAAAGACCTTTAACCTCATTGAGGTGATGTAAAGAATCTATTTGTGCTGGTGTTAAAATTATAGTTTTTCCTCTTGAAGGAACCACCTTTACATCTGCATAAAAATTAGAATACAATGATTGGACCAATCCTTCGAAACCGTTGAAAACACTCAATACCAGCACCTGGCACATCGTGGAAAATGCAATTACGCCGGTAGTTACCCAGGAAATAATATTAATGGCATGGGTACTTTTTTTTGCTTTAAAATATCGCCATGCAAATTTTAAATACAAAGTTGATTGGTTGATTGGTTAATTGAAAGATTGCCCTACGCCTATTCCTTTTCATCTTCCTTCTTAATATTATCCAGCAATTCCTCAATTTTAAAAACATAATCCAGCGTCTCATCAATATAAAAAGTAAGTTGCGGGATACTGCGCAATTGGTGGCGAACACGGTTACCCAGCTCACCCCTGAGCTCGCTGCTTCTATCTTTTATTTTTTCCAAAGCTTTTTCAGGATCTTTTGCCTGGAAGAAACTCACATATACCCTTGCTTCATACAAGTCAGGCGTAATTTTTACGGAAGCTATAGAAACCATACCTCCCTCCAACATATTAAGTCCCATTCTCAAAAAGATTTCGTTTAATTCTTTTGAAATAACGCCTGCAACTTGTTTTTGTCTTTTACCTTCTGTCATTTTATTATGTTATTGATCTTTGTAAAATTAGTTACTTTGCCTCTATTACCATTTATAAGTCATTTCAACATTTTTAATGAAGAGTTTACGTGCTATTTTTCGTTATGTAATAAAATACCCTAAATTAATTTTTGCTTATTTCAGTTTTAATGTGCTTTCCAATTTATTTTCTGTTGTTTCATTAGGACTTTTAAGCCCTTTCTTACTGCTTATTTTTAAAAAAACCGACACACTTGCTTCAGTGTCGGACAATACTGGTTTTTTTGCAAAGCTAAACCCGGTAAACCTCTTAAAGGTATGGCTGTATGATATGATAAAAACACCAGAGGGAGAAATAAAAGCGCTCGCGGTGATTTGCCTGATGGTGCTTTTTGCCATTATTTTGAAAAATGTCTTTTTATACTTGTCTATTTATTACATAACACCTATCCGCAATTCGATCATCAATGATATGCGCAGGAGTATGTTTAAAAAAATACTGGCGTTGCCCATTGGGTATTTTAATGATCAAAAGAAAGGTGACATCATGAGCAGGCTTACCAATGACCTGGGGGATGTAGAAAGTTCTATTATAAATGTGCTGGAAACTGTTTTCAGGGAGCCGGTCACCATCCTTTTGTTCTTTGTTTACATGATTATTTTAAGCCCGCAGCTTACCCTTTTCCTGGTTCTTTTTTTACCTTTTTCTGGTTTCATAATTGGAAGAATCGGGAGGTCGCTCAAAAAGCAAAGTACCCGTGTACAGGAAAAGTTGGGAATTATTCTTTCTACCATCGATGAAACACTCGGGGGCATCCGGATTATTAAAGGATTTAATGCTGAGAAAAAACAATATGAAAAATTCTCCACTCAAAATGACGAGTTGTTTACAATTAAGAACCGGGCAAACCGCAAAAGAGATTCCGCATCACCCGTAAGTGAAGTATTGGGTTTTACAGCAATCGTATGCGTTCTCTGGTTTGGTGGCAGGCTTGTATTGAGGAACTCTTTTCTTGATCCGGGAGATTTTATCGCCTACATCGTTATTTTTTCGCAGGTAATACAGCCATTAAAATCTTTGTCGTCAGCATCGTATAATATCAGGAAAGGCTCTGCCAGTCTTGATCGTATAGAACATCTTATAAACGAAGACGTGTCTATTAAAGAAGTGGCACATCCTATAAAGATGGAAGCATTTAAAAACAGTATTGAATTTAAAAATGTATCATTTTATTATGAAGATAAATTGATACTGGAAAATATCAATCTGGAAATTAAAAAAGGAAAAACTATTGCATTGGTTGGTTCTTCCGGCGCCGGTAAAAGTACATTGGTTGACCTGGTGCCCCGTTTTCATGACGTCAGCAAAGGCGAATTGCTGGTAGATGGGATAAATATTAAAGAATATTCGTTAGAATCACTTCGCCACCAAATGGGTATCGTAACGCAGGAAGCCATTTTATTTAATGATACGATTGCCAACAATATTGCATTGGGAATGGACGATGCCACTCCCTCTCAAATTGAACATGCCGCCAAAATAGCTAATGCTCATAATTTTATTATGCAGAAAGAAAGTGGTTATGATACAAACATTGGTGAACGCGGAAATAAACTGAGCGGGGGAGAAAAACAAAGAGCTACTATTGCAAGAGCAGTGCTGAAAAATCCTTCTATATTAATCCTGGATGAAGCAACCTCATCGCTGGATACCGAAAGCGAAAGGCTGGTTCAGGATGCCATTAATAACCTGATGAGCAACCGCACCAGCATTGTGATCGCACACAGGCTCAGCACCATTCGCCATGCTGATGAAATTATTGTTTTACGAAAAGGTAAAATTGTTGAAAGAGGTACACATATGAGTCTTATGGATTCCGAAGGATTTTATAAAAGACTGGTAACTATGCAGGAGGTGAAATAGTATATGTAATCTTTACATTGCTGAATAGTTGGCAGCCTTGTATTGCGATGTTGGGGAACACGGTCATGGGCTGAAAGGTAACTCTTTCGCTTTATCGCAAATATCACTATAAACACAAAGTATATGCCTATTGGCCTTTAAAGCTAACCGTCACTGTTTATATCCAGAGGGTTTGATTCGTGCGTGTACGAATACATCGGGCCAGGAGTATATATGATTTCGTCCAAACCATGTATTATCGGAGCGAAAGTATATATGATTTCGCCCAATAGAAAATATATATAAAAAAAAAGAGAACGATTTTGTCGTTCTCTTTATAAAAAAAATACGGTGAAATTATCTTGCGATTCCCATTTTTGCTTCGATAGATAACGTAGCATGTGGAACGGCTCTTAAGCGTGCTTTGTCAATGAGTTTGCCGGTAACCCTGCAAATGCCATAGGTTTTATTTTCAATACGCATCATGGCTTTCTCAAGATGGTCAATAAAAGTAATTTGCCGACTGGCCATCTGGCTTAGTTGTTCTCTCTCCATACTCAGGCTTCCATCTTCCATTGTCATATAACGGTTATCCGTGTCATCACCACCCATCTCATCTTTACGGGTAATAAGGCCTTGTAAATAGCCTAATTCTTTTTTGGCTGTTTCAAGTTTTCTTGAAATGAGTTCTTTAAATTCATTTAATTCATTATCACTGTAGCGCATACTTGGCCCATTGTCTTCTTCCGGCGCATGGTCAAGTACCGATTTTATAAACTGAGGTTCATATTTGCGGGCTTTTTCAGTATTTGTTTTAGGCATAACAAAAGGCTTGGCTGGTTTTTTATTTTCGTCGTTTTTGACTGCTTTTTTCAATGCTTTTTTCAGTTCTTTTTTATGATCATTAATATTTACAACGGGCGTCTCAACTGCTTTTTCAATTGACTTTTGTGGAGTGACCTTTGCTTTAATTACAATTGGTTTCTTTACCGCAATATCAGGTTTTTTATGTAAAGTTTGTGCCGATTTTTTTGCAGGAGTGGCTCCGGCTTTCTTTGCTCCGGTTTTTGTATTAGTATTTGACAATTTTTTAGGGTCTGCTTTTTTCACAACCGGCTTAGCAGATTTTTTAGCCAGTGCAGATTTTATAATGGGCTTGATAGTTTTTTTTGCAGCAACTGCTTTTTTATATACAGGTTTTTTACTATCCTGGATTGTTTTACCAACAGGTTTTTTGGCAGCCACTTTTTTAGCAACAACTTTGGAAGTTCCCACCTTTTTAACAGCCAATATAATTTTCTTTGCTACTGGTTTCTTGGCTGTTTGTTTCTTTGCAACCGAGGTTGTCTTTTTTTTCTGAGTTGCCATATGCTTATTTTCCGTTTTTTATTATTGTGACCGTTAAAGAGTTGTTGTTGACATCAATACTGATGCCATTCAGCACATTTGGAACCAATTCCAATTTATCTGCCAAAATTTCGGCGCAAATATAAGTATTAAATTCAGTAATAGGAAGCCTTGCTACCTCATCGTTAATAACATTTACAACAATTTTGTCGGTTAGTTCAAAATTGTTTTCCTTTCGCAATGTTTGCATTCGGTTGATGAATTCCCGTGCAAATCCTTCATTTTTTAGAGTTTGGGTTAATACGGTATCTAAAGCAACTGTCAGATTGCCCTTTACCGCCACTTCAAAACCTGGAATCTCATTCGTAGTGACTTCAATATCTTCACCTGTAATAAAGACAGGTTCCTCTTTTTTAGCACTGAAATCAGGATTTAACAAATAATTCCCTTCCTGTATTGTATCAATTTCCGCATCTTCGAGCTCCTGTATTTTCTGAGCTGCCCATTTCATTTTGGCTCCCAGTTTTTTTCCAAGAATCTTAAAATTGGCTTTAGCTTTCTTTTTAAGGAAATTATTGTTTGCGGGTAAAAGTGTTATTTCTTTAATATTTGTTTCGGATTTGATAATATCTTCTACCATTTTTATTTTTTCAGCAAAAGAGGCATCAATTGCTGGAATAATAACTTTTTGAAGTGGCTGCCTGACTTTTATACCCACCTGGCCACCGGGAAGGTTTACTTTTTTGCGCAGCGATAAAATCAGGGAGGATATATCTTGTGCAAGTTGCATGCGTTCTTCAAGTGCTTCATCAACCAAACTACTATCAGCTTCAGGGAAATCGCTATGATGAACTGAGGCTTCAGAAAATTGACTCGTTACTCTATTGAGATTTGCAAAAAGCCAATCTGCAAAAAAAGGAGCGATCGGGGCAATAAGCCTGCTGATCACCTGGAGGCATTCATATAGTGTTTGATAAGCACAAATTTTATCATGCCCATATTCTCCTTTCCAGAACCTGCGACGCGACAGCCTTACATACCAATTGCTTAAATGCCCGTCAACAAAGGTTTCAATTGCCCTGCCGGCCTGGGTTGGTTCAAAATCATCCAAACTTTCTGTGACCGAGGAGATAAGCGTATGTAAAGAAGATATGATCCATTGATCAATTTCAGGACGTTCCTCTACCGGGATGTATTTTTCTTTAAAAACAAAACCATCCACGTTGGCATATAATGCGAAAAACTGGTAGGTATTGAAAAGTGTTCCAAAAAATTTCCGTTGCACTTCTTTTATACCCTCAATATCAAATTTAAGGCTATCCCATGGCGAGGCATTGGTAATAAGATACCACCTCGTGGCGTCGGGGCCAAAAATCTCCAGGGTTTCAAAAGGGTCTATTACATTGCCAACCCGTTTACTCATTTTATTTCCACTTTTATCCAATACCAAACCATTGCTTACAACAGTTTTATAGGCAACGCTATCAAACAATAAAACCCCCAGCGCATGTAATGTGTAAAACCAGCCTCGTGTCTGGTCAACTCCTTCTGCAATGAAATCTGCAGGAAAAGCTTTTTCAAATTCCTCTTTATTTTCGAAAGGGAAATGCCACTGCGCATAAGGCATGGCGCCGCTGTCGAACCAAACATCAATTAGATCTGAAACCCTTTGCATGGGCTGGCCTTTTTCTGAAACCAATATAATGTCATCGACAAAAGGTTTATGCAGATCGGCCGTTAACTTTTCAATATAAGCTTCAATGCCTTCATTATTCTTTTCTGCCGGCGAAAAATTCATAAAGCCTGCTTCGATGGATACTTTTATTTCATCCTTAAGTTCACCAATTGATCCAATACATTTTTCTTCTTCGCCATCTCCCGTGCGCCATACAGGTAATGGAGTACCCCAAAAACGACTGCGGCTCAGGTTCCAGTCCACCATATTTTCGAGCCAGTTACCGAACCTTCCTGTACCGGTTGAAGCTGGCTTCCAGTTAATAGTGTTGTTCAATTCTATCATCCTGTCTTTAACTGCCGTGGTTTTTATAAACCAGGCATCAAGCGGATAATAAATGATAGGCTTATCGGTTCTCCAGCAATGGGGATAATTGTGCTCAAATTTCTCCACTTTAAAAGCACGATTTTCTTTTTTTAATTTAACTGAAATATCAACGTTCACATCTTCATAATGTGGGTCATCTTTATAATTTTTTACAAAGCGGCCACTGAATTCGCCTACGCCGTCCACAAATTTCCCTTCCCTGTCAACTAAAGTCAGAATACCAAGATTATTTTTTTTGCCCGCTTTAAAATCGTCCGCGCCGAAAGCAGGAGCCGTATGAACGATACCGGTTCCATCTTCGGTTGTAACAAAATCGCCTGTAATTACTTTGAAGGGCTCTGCCCCGGGAGTTATTTCTCTGATTTTTTCGAGAGTGTTTGCTTCGGAAGGAAGTAATTGCTCGTAAGATGTTCCACTCAATTGATTCCCTGGAAAATTGCTCAAGATTTTCCAGGGTATATGCCTTTCCGATTCATCGTATGATTCAAAATTTCCATTTTCAAATTCTTCTTTAAAGTATTTATAAATTAAAGCTTTTGCTAAAATTACGTTTACCGGCAAATGTGTGTATGGATTAAATGTTTTTATCAAAACATATTCTATATAGCTTCCAACTGTTAATCCTAAATTAGAAGGTAAAGTCCATGGAGTTGTTGTCCAGGCCAGAAAGAAAATTTCAGAGTTTTTTGAATCTCGATTTCCCCATTCTTCATTAATTATATTAACAAATGCATCATAGGCCGTGTTTCTTCCAAATTTTGCAAGTGACTCGACCGAGTTCATTGACTTTGGGGCTTCCCTTTCTGCTGTTGGCATCATTTTGAACATTGCCACCACACTTGTGTCTTTGACATCTTTATAAGTTCCCGGTTGATTCAATTCATGGGAACTCAAGCCTGTACCGGCAGCAGGCGAATAGGGTTGAATACTGACACTTTCATAGAGGTAGCCTTTTTTATACAACTCTTTCAGGCACCACCACAAGGTTTCTATATACTTATTTTCGAAGGTGATATAGGGATTATTTAAGTCTACCCAATACCCCATTTTTTGTGTTAGCTCATCCCACTTGTCTTTAAACTTTAAGACTTCCCTTCGACAAGTGGCATTATATTCTTCGACTGATATTTTTTTTCCTATGTCTTCTTTTGTAATTCCTAATAATTTTTCGACGCCCAATTCAATGGGTAATCCGTGTGTATCCCATCCGCCTTTGCGTTTTACCTGGAAACCCTTCATGGTTTTATAACGGCACACGAGATCTTTTAGCGTTCTTGAAATTACATGATGAATGCCGGGCATACCGTTGGCACTTGGCGGACCTTCATAAAAAACAAAAGCGGGGTGGCCATCACGATTGCTTACACTTTTTTCGAAAGTGTTTTCTTTTTTCCAATTGGCCAGCATGTCCCCCGCAATATGCGTTAAGTTCAACTGGCTGTATTCCTCGTATTTTCGCTTCATTTTCTGACCTTTCAATAATAAAAAAGATTGCAAAGGTAATAAAATTACGAAGCACAATTAAGCGTTAGTGATGGGATGTTGATTAATTCATTATTTGCTTCATATCGTATAAAGTATTGCCGGTATGTAATAGTTAA
>JBDTOV010000087.1:0-20432 GCA_039933035.1 Ginsengibacter sp.
GGAAGATCCATACTTCCGGAAACATCTATCAAAAAGACTAAATTGGATGATGGTACTTTATCAAGATTTAATTTTTTCCCGGAAAGATTAAGAAACATGAGCTGGTGATCGTGGTTCCACGGGCAACCGGTTACCTGGCTTTCTAATCTGAAGACGTCTTTGCCAGGAGGCTCTTTATAATTAAAATTAAAATAATTGAGCATTTCATCTATGCGTACAGCGTCAGTAGGTACTTTGGTATCCTGTGTAATAAATCTGCGGACATTGCTGTAAGAAGCTTTGTCAATCCGCATTGCAAAAGCCGTTGTGTGGTTGTTACCGGTTTTTACATAGTCATTTTCAACCAGATTGCTGTAGGTTTCGTTATCGTAATAAGATGTTGGGTATACTTTCCCCTCAGTTCCAATAGTAAAGGACGCCAGTTTCTGCTTCTGCGAGCTTATTGAAGTAGCTAACATTTTCAGCGTTATTTCCTGGTAAGCGTCTGTTTTAATTCTAAGCGCTCTTGTTTCATAACCATCCGCACTCAAAATAAGCGAGTCGTATACATGGGGACTGGGAATACCGAAGCCCCCGGTAGCGCCACTGTAATACACTAAATGATTGCCAGGCATATATATCTTGACATTCTGTAATGGCTGATTTTTTTCATCCTTTACATCGCCCCTGATGTAGTATTGAGCAGTTGTATGGCAAACCAGGGCTACAAATAAAATCGTGAAAATTACCTTGGGCAAGGGCTCGTTTATTTTGTAAGGTATATGCTTCTGTGCAAAATCGCAAACTCTCCCAAAAATGTTATGTTAAATTATAATATACTTTTACTCTCTTTGAATTAACAAAAAAAAGATTACACATCCCAATAAAACAGTGTAAGCCACAAATTTATTGAAAAGTAACACAGATTAATCTGCCAAAATCTATTGCAAATAGATAATTCAAATAACCACTATGCGTATTTCTTTGATCCTTTTCAGGGTTGTCACCGCCGGGCCCACACCCGATCACAAAATTATTGGGAATAATAAATCCCGGGTAACCTGTTTTTAATGCGGTAGTAAGGCCTGCGGTTTGTGCCACAATGAAGCCATGTCAACGACATAGGATGTCCGGGTTGATTTGTGGTTTTATACCGGGTGTTTGAAGAGGGAGGCCTTATAAAACAATCCGGCATGCAGGATAAAAATAATTTAAATACATAATCTGAAACCTTTTCGTATTGATACCCGTATGGTTATATTGAAGGCGGCCAATGTATATATTATTAAGGTGTTGCTTGAATAATGAAGTCTTTGTTTTTATTAAACAATGGCAATGCAATGCAAAGTCCGTTGATGTTAATAACGAAATTTTCTTACCGGGAAATATTTTATAATCTTAAAAATTAATCATCATGAAAAAATTTGTTCTGGTATTATTTGGAATTCCTTTGCTTTTTATATCATGCAAAAAGCACGATCACAATCCGCACGATAAGAAATTTACCGTAACAATAGAGAATGTCGCGTCTCCCGAAATGTTTTTGGGTTCGGGGATTGTTAATACACCGGTCGGCGCTACCAGTCCCGGAGCCATTAAAACAGGAAATAAATACCAGTTTATGGTTAAGGCCGGAAAAGGACAAAAGCTTTCTTTTGCTGTGATGCTTGCGGCGACAAATGATGCATTCTTCGGGCCCGACGGTAAGGGCATAGCATTGTATGACAATAATGGAGATCCCATCTCCGCAGATGTAACCGACCAGGTATATCTTTGGGATGCAGGCACGGAAATAAATGAAGAACCGGCAGTAGGCCCTAATACGGTAACCAATCAACCCGGCCCTAACACAGGCCCGGCTGAAAATGGCGTCGTACAGTTGATAAGCCAGGTAACTACCGATCATTTTAAATATCCTACGGTAAGCGAGGTTTTAAAAGTGATGGTTCATCATATGTCAGGATATAATTTTATGGTTACCATAGCCAATATCTCACAGCCAAACGGGTTACATACAAGTAAGGGAGATTTTCCGATACCTGTGTCACCTGGAGTATGGGTAATATCCCAGGGAGATAATCCACTATTCACTGCAGGCCAGCCAGATCGCGGACAAGGTATAGAACATATTGCGGAAGATGGCAATCCCACTGATTTAGGTCAATTTGCTGCTGGTGTAACAGGCGTTTTATATCCCGTTTCACCAGGCGTTTGGGCAGTTCACAAAAATGGTACGATGCCGGTTTTTACGCAGGGCATGAAGGATTATGGAAATGGATTGGAAAGAATTGCGGAAGATGCGAACCCCACTGATTTGGGAATGTCCATACAATCAAAACAAGGAGTAATGGAAAGCAGCGTTTTCGCCATACCTGTAGGAGATGCTAACGCCGGCGCCATTACGCCGGGAAAGAAATACCAATTTTCCTTTACTGCCGGGGAAGGTGACCGTTTATCATTTGCTACCATGTTCGGGCAATCAAATGATCTTTTTTACGCGCCCGGTGATGAAGGCATTGGGTTATTTGAAAAGGGCCGGCCTTTAACCGGGGATATAACTTCGCAAATATCATTGTGGGATGCAGGTACAGAAAAGAATGAAGAACCGGGATATGGTCCTAACCAGGTACAACGCCAGTCTGCCCCAAATACCGGGGCTATGGAAAGTAAGCGAATTGACAAAGTAAGTGATAAGTTTACGTATCCATCCACGGATAAGGTTATTAAAGTAACGATCAGTTATAATTAAGGTAACAGGGTTTGAACAGGGCCACGGCATAAGAAATTATGCTGTGGTTTTTTTAATTTAGTTATGGTATTATATACCACCAGGTTATTGATTGGAATAAAAAGCATCGGTTGAATGCAGTGTCCATTATGGGTTTATCCGTGTGTTTTAGAATGCCTTCAAATAAAAGTAGCTATCGGAAACGCCGAACCCTGGTTTATTTAAATCCGATTATCCGTCCAGGTGGTTGCAGGTGAAGTCCAGGCGGTCGAAGACGATGCAGTTCGAGGATACGTTTATGAGGCTCGGATTTTATGGTGATTATTTATTGTTTGGCTCAATGCATCAAACCTATCAGGTATAAAATTCTTCAATTTCTAACTCAATCTCTTCAGTTGGACAACTTTCTGTGGGTTGCAGAAACCCGGTTTTATATTCAGAAACTGATTTTTATAGGTTCAGTCTATTTAAGTGTGAAATAGTGTTAATTAGTATGATCAATGTTGCTATACTATTCTCCGGTGTATGTGTAAAGAGCAATTCTGAAGCGAGGTTTAGTTTTTTAAAATGCCCGACATTTGTTTTCTTTTGACATATTTCCTGCACAAATTACTTTTTAAACCTTTTTGCAATTATTTGTTTCAGATCGATTCTTTTATTTAGTTCCTTCCAGGAATAAATACCTGATACAAGTATTAAAATACTACCTATCAAATAACCTGCAGTTTCATTTAAAAAATAACCTGTAATAAAACAAAAAATAGCAATGCTGAATTGTAAAATGAAGATTTTCCAGGTGTTGCTATCCAAAAAAATACCATACAATTTTTTGCATACCAGGAGCATTTGAATAAAATAAAAAAAGTAAGCCAATAAAAAAGAAACTCCCAATCCCGTTAATCCAAAATAATAATAACCCAGGATGTTTAACCCCAGCATATACGCACTTGCAATTAATTCGTTCCAAAAAAATGTTCTTGAGGCACCCTTGGCCAAAAAAACATATCCCAGAGACCAGCTAAGTGCCTGGAAGAAAATGCCTAAAGTAGCCCAATGAATCATATCAGCAATTTCTACAAATTGTTTGGAATATAAGACTACTATGCCCCATTGTATAAAAACTAAAAATAGGATTAAAATGGGAGCCAACATCAATATGGCAATTTCTGCCTGCTGATTGATTTCCTGTTTGCATTTTAAATTATCATTTGCAACTGTAGCAAGGCGGGGGTAGTAGTCAGCTCCCATAGCAGTAAAAACCATTCCTGCATAAGTTCCTATAATTGCAAAACCGGCTGTGAATAACCCGACGTCTTCCAGCCCTCCCCGGCTGCTTATAAATACACGTAAAATATAGGAAATTCCTATCGTAATTAAGCCACTCAAACTGATAAGAAACCCCATTTTGAGCATCTCTTTACCTTCAGTTTTAAAAATTATTTTATCAATAGAAATTTCAGGAATTTTTACTTTATTTGCGAAAAACCACGATAACGATAAAGTACTTAGGGAAGTTAAAATAATGGCAGGAACAATGCCTTTTTCTGCGTAAAAATAATAGAAAGGGATAGAAATAAGCAGGCCCGCTAAAGCACCGAGCATGCTGGCCTTAGCCATATACTGTATTTTTCGCATTCCCTGAAGTATTACATTCTGGCCCGCACTGATTTGTGTAAAAAGTAAAGTAAATGAAATCAACATGAAAGATGCAGTATATGCTTTATTACCAAATGCAATTTCGCTGAGCAGGGGTGATAAAATTAACGTTAGTACAAATCCCAAACTACCCGTAAGCCAAACCAGGCGGCGGAAAACGCCAACTGTTTTACCTAGTTTGCCGGCATCACCAGAAGCGGCGGAGGAAGCTACATTCCTGACCGCAGAAGTGCCCAATCCAAAATTGGTAATCCCTGTGATTAAACCAATTGTGGCTGTTAACAGGGACATTAATCCCATTCCCGAGGGACCCAATAAAACTGCTATCAATTTGCTTCGCAAGATGGCAATGAGAATATTAAAAACCTGGACTCCACCTAATACAGAAGTAGATTTTAATATTTGCTGGTAGGAGTTGTTGGTTTTAGCAATCAATTTTCTTTATTGTTTTAGCTGGCACTCCACCAATAATTACATTCGCAGGAAATTTTCCTGTAACCACTGCGCCGGCGGCAACAATTGTATTGTCGCCTAATTCAGCGTTTTTAAGGATGGTTACATTGTTGCCTATCCAAACATTTTTGCCAATTATTACTGATCTAATTTCACCTAATTCCCGGCGTTTACCAGGAGACACCCCGTGAGCTTCAAAATCCATTTTTGTTACATTTTGTCCAATTAATGAATGGTCCCCAATCTCAATATACCGTGCTGCACAAATAAATATGTTATTATTCGTTGCAACATTAATTCCTATTTTAATCAGGGCGTCTTTGTACCGGGGTTGAATTTCGATACAACCTTTTTTATGAAACCCGCCGTATATGTAACCGAAACAACAATCATTGCCAATTTTTACTAACCCGGTATCCCTAATATTAGTTTTTTGCTGACAAGAAGGAATGCGGACTAACGTCAATTGTTTGGATAGGAGATATCTTAAATTCGGGATAATGAAATTAAATACTTTAAATTTCAGGAAGAAGAAAGTTTTTAATAAAAATCTTTTCAACATTCTTTATTAAAGTTTTTTATTAAAGAGCATATAATTTTAATTTGTCCTTTTTCCATACCGGGCCAAATGGGCAAACTCAAACAAGTATCTGCGATCTCTTCTGCGATAGGAAAATCTCCTTTTTTAAACCCTAATTCATGAAAAGCTTGCTGCAAATGTGGCGGAACAGGATAATGAATTAAAGTGCCAATACCGTTAGTTGTAAGGTGTTTTTGGAGACGATCCCGGTATTTTGTACGCACCGCATATACATGATAAACATGGGTAGCGTTTTCTGCTACGCCAGGTAGAATTAAATCATCTACATCTCTCAAAGCATTATTATACCATTCGGCAATTTCCTGCCTTTGTTCGGTCCACTCTTTCAAATATTTGAGCTTAACTGTAAGAAATCCTGCCTGGCATTCGTCGAGCCGCATATTATAACCCATTACTTCATTATAATACTTTTTTTCTGAACCATAATTTCTTAAAACAGAAGCCCTTCCTGCCAATGCTATATCATTAGTAGTCACGGCACCGGCATCACCCAGCGCTCCCAAATTCTTTCCAGGATAAAAGCTGGTCGCATTGATGTGTCCAAAAGAACCAGTTATTCTTCCATCGTAAGTGGCCCCATGTGCCTGCGCATTATCTTCCACCACAAAAAGATGGTGCCTTTCGGCAATATCCATAATTTCTCTCATTTCACAAGCCTGCCCATATAAATGCACCGGCAAGATGGCTTTTGTTTTTGAACTGATAGCGGATTCAATCTGGGCAGGATCAATATTATAAGTATGTATATCAGGCTCTACAAATATGGGTGTTGCACCTGCATAAGAAACCGCTAAAACGGTAGCGATGTATGTATTGGAAGGCACAATTATTTCGTCATCCGCGCCTATACCCAATGTTTTTAAAGCAATATGCAGTGCATCCAATCCATTGCTTACGCCTATGCAGTGTTTCACATTATTAAATAAAGCATATTCCTGTTCAAATTTTTTCAACTGATCTCCCAGCACATACCAGGAGCTGTCAAAAAATTTTTCAAATGATGAAATAATTTCTGATTTGATTTGTTTGTTAACGGAGTCAAAAGAAAGGAAAGGGATTTTCATTTACCTTACATTTTTTATTTGCTTAGCAGGATTTCCTACCCATACTGTATTTGCCGGAACGTCCTTTAGAACAACACTTCCTGCGCCTATCATTGCATTTTCACCGATAGTAATGCCAGGCAATATGGTAGCATTGGCGCCAATAGAAGCGCCCGCTTTTACAAGTGTTTTTAAAAAAAATTCAGGATAATGTTTTGATCGAGGTTTCAAATCATTGGTAAAAGTGGCATTGGCCCCTATAAAAACGTTATCCTCTATGGTAATACCATCCCATATCTGCACACCGGGCTTTATAGTCACAGCGTCACCAATGATAACATCGTTTTCTATAAATACATGGCAATTGATATTACAATTGTTTCCAATTTTAGCTCCTTTCAGGATTACACAAAATTGCCAGACAAAAGTGCCTTCCCCGATATGGATACTTTGTACATCTGCTGATGGATGAATGGTCATACTAATTTTTTAAATTCCTGGTAATCTCTTATATAATCGTTTTCTTCAAACGCCATATTGGCTATGCACATTTGCACTGCATTATGACTGTACTGCATTTTGTGCCAGCAATATTTTGGAAGCAATATCCCCTGGTGGGCGGTTTCCAAAATAGTCCGTCTTTCTGCCTCTCCCGGCATTTGCGTTGTAACGATTATTTTTCCGGCAACAGCAACTAATATTTGCTCAAGGCGATGATGTGCATGCCCTCCACGCATTACACTTTCCGGGGTGAAATAAGTCCAGTAAACACGTTTTACCTCAAAGGGAAGCGTTTTGTTTTCTGCCACTGAAATATATCCTTCTATGGAATTCCCAATTTTTGGGAAATCAATTATTGATGTTTGCTGATACATTTTAAAATTTGACTCCTGATTTTATTACAAATACAAATGTTTTTTTAATTGCACGTCGAAGTTCATCAGTTGATAAAAATATTTTAACAGGGACGAAAGTAACAAAAAGCGAAACTACTATTTGTACAATTATAATTCTAAGACAAATTGCCAACTAGCTTCGGTAGCTTTATTATTTATATTTGAAAAATGTTTATCGGGCAGTTGAATAAAATGTTGACGAAGGCCTCATAAATAACAATGTAAATATGGATTTCAAAAAATTAAAAATCGGATATGTACCCTATTTACCCGATTTGTCTCAACCCGGCGACCGCCGCCGGTTTCCCTATTTTGCAAAAAGAAATCACGTGTCTTTTGAAGTAGCTGATAAAAATAAGTTGTACGATATTATATTATTAACGGCGCCTGCTAACCTGAGTGGGTGGCTGATTTATAAAAAGGAGCATCCTGAGACAAGATTTATTTTTGAAATGGTTGATAGTTTGATTTTTTCTACTGGCCTGTTTGATATTCTTTTTAAAGGTATAGGAAGATTTTTACTAAAAAAAGAAACGGCGCCATACCTAAACTATAAAAGGCTTCTCATAAAATGGTTGAAAATTGCAGATGTAGTAATTTGTTCAAGCACAGAATTAAAGAAAAATATCGGGAAATGGAATAAAAATGTTGTGGTTAGTCTTGATTATCTCCAGGATGAAGCCAGGTTTCTTAAATCAGATTATCATATAGAAAATAAAATGAAATTGGTATGGGAAGGACAAGGTGTGGTATTGCCTCATTTATTGTTTTTCACGGAAGTATTCAAAAAAGTAAATTCATTTTGCGAACTCCATATTATCACGGATGAAAAATATCCTCTTTATGGCAATTTGATCTATAAAGATGTGGCAACAATTGTAAATCAATTGCCCATCACTACAGTATTTCATAAATGGGAACTATATGATAACTACAAAGAGCTAAGCAAATATGATTGTGGAATTATACCACTTAATAAAAAAAATATGTTTGGATGGTATAAACCGGCCAATAAGCTAATTTCTTTTTGGCTTACGGGGCTGCCTACTATTGTTTCTGGTACGCCGGCCTATAGGGAATTAATGAATAAGACCGGAGAAGATTTTTATTGTTTTGATACTGAAGAGTGGGTTGCTAAAATTCAGCAGGTCAAAGAAATGAAAGCACCGGAAAGAGAGGCGCTTGCAAAAAAGAATTTAAGGTACGTACAAAAAAATTATTCTGATGAAGCGCTTGATTTGATATGGTATAACGTTTTTGAAAAGATGAATTATCCGGTTAAAACATAAAATCATTTTAATCATAAATTGTATCATCCAGGCGCTTATTCTTTCGATTTGCTAACAAAAATCTATATCCTTCGATAACTTTCTTTATCTCTTTAAAATTGCCCTTTAATAGTAAAAAAAAAGTTCTTGTAAATGGCTCAATAAAAAAAGTACAGTACCATACAAAAACATATCCCGGGTAACTAAAATGCTTTTTACTGTATTGAAGCCTGCTACGCAAGTTTAAAAAAAGCCGGAAAGCTTTTACGGAATAGGTGGTACCCTCCCCGCTGTGTGTTGCTGAAATCTTGTGATTAAAATAAGTTTTTCCTCCTTGTTCAGCCAGGCGCTTTGAAAAGTCAAGCTCTTCGAAGTAAACAAAAAACTGTTCATCAAAATATCCTAATTTTTCAAAAATGGAAGTACGCATAAACATAAATGCACCCATTACCTGGTCAACATATTTGCTGCTTTTATGATCCCAATCGGTCATTAGAAATGCAGGAGTAAAAACTTTTGGGGCCATTTTTGATAAACCAATAGCATCATAAAAAATCCTTAACGGGTTTGGAAATCTTGCGCAACTGCGGGTCACTTTGCCATCATCGTTTAGTAATTGACATCCTAATATATCTGCATCGTTGGTTCTATTCATAAATGAAATACAATCAGGTAGAGTGGAATCAAAAAGTTGCGTATCGGGATTAAGCAATAAAACATAAGGCGATGTGCACATTGTAAAGCCCTGGTTGCAGGCTTTTGAAAAACCTTTGTTTTCCTGGTTATATAAAATGACTACCCTATTGTTTTTTCCGATTTTTTTAAGCGAATCGTCTGAAGAATTATTATCAATAATAAAAACCTTTCCGATAATTGACTCATTATTTTTGGTAAAAACAGACTGTATGCATTTGAATAAATAATCACCACTGTTCCAATTTACTATAACGATATCAATCATGCCTTCAAAATTAGTGGAAGTATATTTTTTAAAGAGCGAATCAACAAACCATTTTATAGCATATATTATGTTATCTGAATAATTTTATAAGGATTTAAAAGTCCTCCATGAATTGCTGTCAAATAGAATAATAATCCGGCAATTATAACTACAAACCAGATATTATATTTGGAAAAAGGCAGGTACTTTGCAAGATAGGCAAAAGTAAACATAGACAAAATTCCATATAACTCGCTGATACGAAAGGCTATTAACGGCACTCCTGAAAAAAATGAAAGTGCAAAAATGGAAAGTATATTACATTTTAAAAAAAAGATTAATCGGCTATCTTTTAAAAGCTCGTACTTAGGTACCAGATACATCAAATATACCGAACAAAATATTTTAGCTAAATTAATTACATTAAACACTTTTACATCATCTGCGAGGTTATATTCTATAATTGTGGAATAGGTTCCTAATTTTCCGGAAGAATCAACTGCTGAAAATACGCCTCCTACCAGGTTAGAAAGAGGGAGTTTTATAAATGCTAAAACAATTGATAAAATAAGTAAAGCAGTATAGATATATCGGTTAAAGGTAGTTTTATTAAAAAGTAATAATACTAAGTAACCCAAAGCAGAATAATGGAAAAGGCTTGCCAAAAGAATTATGGCTATGTAAGCTTTGTAATTATTTTTAAAATAAAAAATCAGCGAAATCAAAAAAATGGCAGAAGCAAGGCCAATCCGGATCTGCGTCATTTCATGAACAATAAAATTACTGGAGAAGTACAGCAAAATAACAAGATATGGATTGATCGAGAATCTGTCAATAACAAAAATTTTAATTGAAACACTGGCAAATGCAAAAAAAAGCATTATGACCACGCCATAATTTTGTACAAAAAAAAGTTTAACCAAAAGAACTATACCAATAAAACCAGGCTCATAAGCGTTAAAATCATTGCCCGAATCATTCTCCATAAAATTGTTAATAGCATCAAATGCATATTGATAAGGGAGGTAGTCCCTTGATACCTCCTGGGCTCTTAACCCGGCTAATAAAGCTAATGAAACTATGATAAAAATCAACAAGCCATTGCTCTTGAAAGGGTTCAATTCATATTCTACTGCCAAAACAGCAAGGAAAATAAAATATATGAAATATATAAGCATTAATAAAATCCCTCAAAAATTTTCTTATTGAATAGCTGCCTTCTCTTTTAATTCATTTATATATTCGTTTAATTTTTCTCCAACAGCTCCCCATTCAAATTGCTGAACATCTGTCAACGCCTGCTGTATCTTTTGCTCTCTCAATTCAGTACTGTTATAAGCCATCTCAAAGCTTCTAATAAGATCTTCAACATTCTCAGGTTGTACTAACCATGCATTATTATTATTGGCGGGATAATATTGAGTTGTTATAACTGAAATTCCACAGCTCATCGCTTCTACTACCGGGTAATGAAATGCCCCTAATTGTGTAAACCCCGCACACAAATAGAAATCAAGGGATCTGTAATATTCTCCTAAAGCGCGATCTCCATGGGGCTGAAAACAATAGACATCTTCAAAATCCGAAAAATCCCTGGCGTTTCCAAAAGCTATATGTAATTTAATACGGGGGTATTTCTTTTTTAGTTTAATAAAAGCTTTCAATACATAATGTGTTCCTTTTTGTGGTTCTAATCTTCCTATTGTACCAATTATGATTTCATTGTCATTCTTTGATGTCGCTTTAGAAGGATAGAAATTATTAAAATCGACCCCGGGATATAAGACTCTTGAAGCTTTTAGGTTTTTGTATTTTAAATAAACCTCAGCATTTACAACAGTAAACAAGTTCATTTTATAACTTGAAGCGGAAAGAATTTTTAGTATCTTATTTTTGATACCTGGCATGAAACGGTAATAATCCGGTTCATACGCTTGTACATAATACAACGTTTTATGTGATAAGCCCGCTATTTTGATAGGGATCGTTGTCAATGAATGATTGGCAATAATAATATCATACAATTCGGAATCTAATTTTAAAAAAGCTTTGGTTAATTGTTTTTGATTTGAAAGAGCACTACCTTTTTTACCCATGCCTTTCTCATTATTATTTGGTTTTAAATTTCCATTTTTATCTGCCCACAAGATTCGGGCAGATGTAGGAAAATAAGGGCTTTCACTTGTATCAGGACTTAAAAATTCAACGCAATTTCCCAGCTTAATTAATTCATCTGCCAGTTTTGACAATACCCTATAACCTCCGAAATGACCAAATCCAAGTACAGGTATTAATATTTTCAATTATAAAAAATTATTGCGAAATAAAAATGCAGATGGCTAAATTTATTTTGAGGGTTTTAAACTGCTAAGTTTTATGATCCTTATTAACCAAAAAATAAAAAGAAGTAAAAGACCGGAAATAACAGAAAAGACAATCGCGGTTTTTAATTTACTTATCTTTATTTTTTGCATTGGATAATCTGCATGATCAATAATTTGCATTAATGGTATTTCATTGAGGTATTGAAAACGGGCCAGCTCCAGGTTTTTAAACATTTCACCATAAGCGCCACCGTACACCTGTATATTTTCCTGTTGTTTCATTATAGGTACCTGGGCCGCTGAAAATGCAGGATTGATATTTACATCCTGCACTGAAGCTTTGTTGGCTATGCTGGAATTAAGATTGCCTTTCATAGTGGCTACCCGTTCTTCCAGTATGTCAAGCGTTTCTTTAGCTTTTTTTGTCCTTATTTCTATGTAAAAGTTATTAGTTTCAGTTACTATCCTGTCTGTAAAATCTTTGGTAAATTTTTCATCGGGATTGGTTATGTTTACTTCATAAATACTCAATCGATGGTCGGGCCTCTGGGCTATCACGTATTTATCCGCGAATTCCACGTAGGTATTATATAGGACACTGTCCTGTTCATATGAAAAATCCGATTTGACTTGCCCTACGGGGAAATGAATATCCTTAATTTTTGGAATTGATTTACGTTTACCAGATTTATCCAAAAAGTATTCGATAAGGGTAAAAGGTTTGTTATCAAAAGTATCTATTGAAAGGAGTACTCGTTCTAACATCCTGCGGCTTTTCATTATCTCAAGAATATTATCTCCGGCAAAAATATCTTTACCGCTTCCAATATTTAAACCAAACTGAGATGCCAGGCTCAAAAAATTTCCCATACCTTCGCCACTTCCATCATCCAGGGCGAATGTAAGCCGGCTTTTATAATTTATTTTCTGCTCACTGGCATAAATTATTCCCATAATTCCTGCTACTATTCCTACAATCAGAAACAGCCACCATATTTTCAGCAATGCTTTTATCATCCTGTTTAGACTCTCATTGATATGAGGTTTCCCTTCATGAGGATCTGAAACAATTCTATTTTCTTCTAAACTCATGGAATAATTAAAATTATTTTGTGACCGTTACAACATTACAATTTAAGGACGTTAACCATAATTCCGAGAGCAGATACCAAAAGTGCTAATTCTCCTATACTCATCTTCGTACGGTTACGCGTATTTTTTTGAGGTACAAAAATTTCTGACCGCGGCGAAACAGATGGATAAGACTTGAACCATAAGAAATGCTTTACCGATTCGGCTTTACCATCCGGGTGAATTACCAATGCACCGGATTTACGGGCATAAGGCGTGAAACTACCAGCTTGCTGAACATAGTATTTAAGATTTTTATTGGCTTTATAGGGTACGATGGTAGGATAATATACCTCTCCGGATATTTTTACTAAATTGGTATTTCTATCAATTGTTAATATATCCCCTTCCTCGAGTGCAAGATTTTCTGAACTTTCAGGATGTGCGAGTGCATCGGCCAAATCAACACTTATCAAATCGTAGGTTTTATACAGTTCATCCTTTATTCTTGGATTTTCTGACAGACTATCCGGATTAATATTTAAAATTCTCTGGAAAATCTTCTCTTTTTCAGCAGCAGTTAAATTGGATTGCATACTTCTGCGGATCGTAATGGACGCGCTGTCAGCCGATGCTTTAAAGCCACCGGTTCTTTCAATGATGTCACTGATTTTATCACCGCTTTTTTGCAATCCATACCTTCCGGGACTTTTAACTTCTCCCAAAACCAATACAGAACGCTGCGCAGTATATCCCGGAAGTGTTTTCACAATTACCATATCATAAGGCTGAAGATATACGTCATTAAGGAAATCATTTTTGGCGGCAAGATTAACATTAAAAACCTTGCTTTCGTTATGATTGGCCTCATCCACGTTGGCATTTCTTATCCTTCTCGAAATTTCTATGTTGCTGGAGTCGCCGGATTCAGTTAATCCTCCAACAGAAAGCAGCAAATCATGAAGCATAAGGTTTTCACGCCACTGAACCATTCCCGGTTTTCTTACGTTCCCTTCAACAGATACATAATTTTTATCATTAAATTCAAATATGGAATGCACCGAAATGGAGTCATTTTTCTTCAAAAAAACCTGCTGGTTATAATCTAATACTGAATCAAGATTTATAGAAAGTATCGTGGGCATTTTATTGTTAAAGTACCTGAAAATGGAAACCCGGTTTCGATAAGCATCCACTGTAGGGCCCCCAGCTTTTTCAACGAGGTATTTTAAAGTAATATTTGGAGTAAGCTGGTAAGGACCGGGCCTAAGCACCGAACCGGAAATAACAATTCTGTTTTCAAATTCATCCTGGAGCTTTCCCACCACATATGCGTCGCTGCCATTTATTGTAAAAGAATTGTACTGCGACGCAGTAAGGTCAATAATTTTCTTCTCTGTATCGGTAATTCTGATGACGGTTACAGCTCCGCGATAGGCATTATCAGTAAAGCCGCCGCAGTAGGTAAGAAGGTTATTGAACGTTTCAGAATCCAGCATTTCAAATTTCCCTTCTCTTTTCACATTTCCCGAGATGGTTACCCGGTTTTTATAATAAGGAATCCTTATTACATCGCCTTCCCGGAGCAGGATATTATCTTTTTGATTTCCGTCTATTAAAAAATCATATAGATCGGCAATTCTCTTTACCTCGTTGCCACGGATAATTTCTATATCCCGGTAACTGCCCATCGGGGTAGGGCCACCGCATAGATAAAGAATGTTGTAAAGTGTGGTTAAGGATGAAACGGTAAATGTTCCCGGCTTTTTTGCCTGGCCTATAACCGTCACACGGATGCTTCTTATTTTGCCAAGAGATATCTGAACCTTGGTTTGCCCGCTACTGATAGCCCGGTATATGGTAGCTGACAGCTTTGATTTTATTTTTTCGCCAGCCTGCTCCAGGCTCAAACCGCTTACCAATAAAGGTCCTACATTGGGAATGTAAATTTCCCCCAGTTCATTTACTGTAAGATCATATTTCTTTTCGCTATACCCATATATGGAAATAATAATTTCGTCGTCCGGGCCTAAAATATAACCGGCAGGTGCAGGGATGTGCAAATTGGGCTCAAAAACCAAACTGCTGGAAGTAAACAATTCAGAGCCAAAAATGGTCAGGTCATTTTTAAATTTTTGTACCGGAATATTTTTGCCTGTGGTGTCATATTCATGGGTTACTTTGCTATCGTCAGCCTTGGTTTCCGTTTCATCATTTTGAACAGGCCGGCCAACCTTATTGATAAGTTGCAGCCTGCTTTTCAACCTGGCAATTTCCGTATCAGGCAATCCCCTATCTGCCACTAATTTAAATATTTGAGATGTTGAAATTCCCGACCCGGTTGCTTTTTTAAACATTGAGGCCAGTTCATCATCACTATAGTCATCAATTTTAACCTGGCTTAAATCATTTGAGTTGAATAAACTGGTTTGCGCATGTACCCTGGTTGAACCTATAAGTATGGTGAATAAAGTGAATACAATTATTCTTACTATTCTCATTAATCTCTTCGTTTAGATGATTTCCTTTTATGCATCGGGGACGTCAAAAATTGCGTGCGAAGTTAAGAATATTTTTGCTTAAACAACTTTTGACAGACATGCGAATTTTTGGCACAAGTAAAAGGATTATCAGAAAGTTCTATTTTTGATATCTGCGATATAAGTACCCTATTTATTGACCTATTCAAATTTTATATATTGTCAGAAATATGATTAAGAAATTAATAATATACGTGTCCATTTTAATGGCAATTTTTACGCCTTGCTTATTGCAAGCGCAAAATAAACACAGTGAAAAGAAACTTATAGAATTTGGTTGGGATTATCCTAGTATAAGTTCTTTAAAAGCAAATATACCCCAAATGGCCAATGCTCCTTTCGATGGAGTGTTTTTTTCGCTTGATTTTGATATTTATAATGCTTTTGATACAACCCAATACCCAGATTCAAAATTTCAATTTGATGATTTAGCTAAAATTAAATGGGGGGAATTTTCAGACAATTTTTTACTTGTAAGAGGCGCTGCTTATACCGGTGCACGCTGGCTAGATGATGAAAGTTGGGCCAAAATAAATCAAAATCTGACTAAAATCTCAAAAGCATTAACGATTTCAAAGGCAAAAGGAATTGGTTTCGATCCTGAATATTACTTTAAAGACTCAACTTTAAATCCGTGGACATACAGTCCTTTTTTGTATAATAACCTCACTTATGATGAAGTTGGCAACTATGTTAGAAAAAGAGGTAAACAATTTATGCAGGCCTTACAAACATATAAACCAGATGTAAAACTATTTTGCTTTTGGCTACTTGGATTAGTTGACATGCAAAATAAGTCGCAGCTTATTGATAAAACGGGAATGGCACTATACCCATTTTTTGTAGATGGAATGTTGGAGGGACAAAATAAGTTGAGTGAAATTATCGATGGGAACGAATCGTCTTATTGGTACCAAAAGCCTGAGAATTTTATAGAATCAGGAGAATATCTAAGATATCATGGAAGCAATTTGATACAGAAACCCCTGCAGCTTGAATTTAAAAAGATCTCAATTGCTCAATCTGTTTATTTTGATGGTCTTTATGCCAAGTCTCCTGAATTCGAAAAGGGCTTCGATAAACAAACCAAAGAAAGGTGGCTTCAGAATAACTTATACTATGCGTTTAAAACGACAGATAAATATGTTTGGTTTTACAACGAAAAAATAAATTGGTGGAAAAAAAATGTTGACTCTGGTCTGGCAGAAATCGTTGACAGGGTGCGGGATAAAATAAATTCTGAGGCAAATAATAATTCTTCTGAAAACAATGGGAGATCTATGGTATTAGATTTTAAGAAAAAAGAGTTGGAAAATTACCAGGGATTTTTTTATAACTATTTAAAAGATGAAAACCTTCTTAAGATAAAACTTTTAAAAAATGGCATTAAAAATCTTCAAGTGTATAAAAACTCCCGGATAATTTATAATATTGAAAATCCCGCAATAAGCCTTACAATAAATTTAAATAAAAAATATAATAAGGAAGGTGATCTAATAATAATTGCAAAGGATAGTGAGGGAAAAACTTCTGTTTCTTTTGTCAATTAAATAAAAAAATGGAGAGACAATAGGGATCGACAGAAAAATACTTTTGTATACGTGCAAAATACTTTGAGGTATCCCGTGAGGATTTAGCAAATCCAGGGTAATAGAAATACTAAAAAGTTATTTTTTTTTTATCCTGTTTTACAAAATGTTTACCATACTACCCTTTCTAAACCTTATAATTTCTTATTTTATGAACCAATTCGATCGCTTTTTTTGTTTCCGTCATTGGAAATCCGTTCCCGGCTATAATTTGTTCATACGATTTTGTATGAAGTTCTGTAAATCCTTCGCTGAACTCAAAAGATTCACCATCTATTGTTAATGCTCTATAGGTTCGTTTACCTGCGGCTTTTACTTCTGCTGGCAAAGTATTGTAGTCAATGCTTAATCTCCATTTTACAGAAGCATTTTCTAATTCCAGGTTGCCTGATGCGGTTTGTTTTGAATGCTGAGTTACTATATTTTCTTTTACATCACCGAATATCCACATCAGCATGTCAAAAAAATGGACACCAATATTAGTAGCAATACCGCCACTTTTTTGAACATCTCCTTTCCAACTGGTATAATACCAATGGCCGCGGCTGGTAATATAATCCAATTCTACCTGGTGCTTTTTTCCCGCAGGTTCAGTTGCAATTTTTTCTTTCAGTGCAATAATAGCCGGGTGCAATCTTAGTTGTAATATGGTAAATATCCGGTTGCCGGTTTCTTTTTCAATTTCCTCCAGTGCTTCAATATTCCATGGATTCAAAACAACGGGTTTTTCGCATATAACGTTGGCACCTATGCGTAAACCGAAACGAATATGTGAATCATGCAAATAATTCGGGCTGCACACACTAACAAAATCAGTTTTAATTCCTTTACGCTTTTGCTTCTCAACGTGCCTGTCGAAGCGCTCAAACTCAGTGAAAAAATCAGCATCGGGGAAATAGCTGTCCAATATTCCTACGGAATCATTTTTGTCCAATGCGGCAATAAGATTATTACCAGTATCTTTTATAGCTTTCATGTGGCGGGGCGCTATATAACCGCCAGCACCTATTAAGGCAAAATTTTTCATAACAACAATTTACTTTATTCTTTTTACAAGGTTATTTTCTAAAATATATTCCTGATGGCTTTCAGGACATATTGCCGTATTGCTTTTATGAAATTGCAATTTGTGCCCAAATTCACTCATCCAACCTTTTTGTCTGCCGGGATTTCCGACTATTAATGCATAAGCAGGCACATCTTTAGTAACCACTGCCCCGGCACCTATAAAAGCATACTCACCTATTGTATTTCCGCATACAATCGTTGCGTTTGCGCCAATAGTTGCCCCTTTTTTTATCAATGTTTTTTTAAATTCGTCTTTCCGGCTGACAGCGCTCCTTGGATTAATTACATTCGTAAGAACCATGCTGGGCCCCAAAAAAACATCGTCTTCACAAATTACTCCTTCGTAAATACTCACATTGTTTTGAACCCTTACATTATTCCCTAAAATTACTTTGGGTGAAACTACCACGTTTTGGCCAAGGTTGCAATTATTGCCAATCACTGAGCCTGACATTATATGGCTGAAATGCCAGATTTTTGTGCCTTCGCCAATGGTACATTTCTCATCAATAATAGAAGAAGGATGAACGTAATAACTCATAAGACATTTTTATTTCTCAATGTTTTTTAAATATTCCCCGTATCCACTTTTCTCAAATTTTTTGGCAAGAATATTTAATTGATCTTTATCAATAAACCCCATACGGTAAGCAATCTCTTCGAGGCAGCCTATTTTAAATCCCTGCCGCTTTTCAATAACCCTTACAAATTCGGACGCATCATGAAGCGATTCAAAAGTTCCGGTATCCAACCAGGCAAAACCGCGGTCAAGAACGGCAACTTTCAATTTTTTGTCTTCTAAATATTTGCGGTTTACATCCGTAATCTCATATTCACCGCGTGGTGATGGTGCAATATTTTTTGCAATCTCCACTACTGAATTATCGTAAAAGTACAAACCAGGTACTGCATAATTTGATTTGGGTTGTAAAGGTTTTTCTTCAATACTCACCGCTTTGAAATTTTTATCAAACTCAACAACACCGTATCTTTCCGGATCACTGACCGGGTAGGCAAATATTATGGCACCTTCAGGATTGGCCGATTTTTGCAACAAATTTGAAAAGCCGCTTCCATAAAAAATATTATCTCCCAGTACTAATGCCACTGCGTCATTACCTATAAATTTATCGCCGATTACAAAAGCCTGGGCGAGTCCGTTAGGTTTTTCCTGTACTTCGTATTGGAGATAACACCCCCATTGACTACCATCTCCCAATAATCGTCTAAATTGTTGCTGATCTTCAGGTGTGGTAATAATAAGCGTATCCTTAATACCTGCGAGCATGAGCGTTGAAAGCGGGTAATAGATCATCGGCTTGTCATATATCGGCATGAGTTGCTTGCTTATGCCCATGGTAATTGGATATAACCGTGTGCCGCTACCGCCTGCGAGTATGATTCCTTTCATTTAGGTTGGGTTTAGATGGTTTAGAATTTGGAGTTTAGGGTTGATCGTTTTTTCTTCCGTCGGAAATACGTTTGTCAACTTATAAATATAAACAATCCCTATCCTCCATACTGCTTCTCATAATACTTTCTATACGCTCCACTGGTTACATCATTCAGCCATTCACTGTTATGTAAATACCAGTCTATGGTTTTTGACAAGCCTTCTTCAAATTGAAGCGATGGTTTCCATCCCAATTCATTTTTTAGCCTGGTTGCATCTATCGCATATCGCAAATCATGCCCCTGGCGATCTTTTACAAATGTGATTAGTTTTTCGGAAGTTCCTTTTTCACGCCCAAGTTTTTCATCCATCTGCCTGCAAAGTTCTTTGATTATATCAATATTTTTCCATTCATTATGGCCGCCAATATTATACGTTTCGCCCACTTTTCCATGATGAAAAATGGTGTCAATAGCACGAACATGGTCTTCTACATACAGCCAGTCACGTACATTTAAGCCCTCTCCATAAATAGGCAACGGTTTATTGTTAATGATATTATGAATACAAAGCGGAATCAGTTTTTCGGGAAAATGAAATGGCCCGTAATTATTAGAGCAATTGGAAATAATAACCGGTAAATGATAGGTGTGGTAAAAAGCTCTCACAAAATGATCTGAACTTGCTTTGGATGCGGAATAAGGGCTGCGCGGATCATAGGCAGTTTCTTCTGTAAAAAAACCTTCTGCTCCCAGGCTTCCATATACCTCGTCAGTTGAAATGTGGTAAAACAATTTCTCTTCATTATCATCTTTCCATGCCTCTTTCGCTACCTGCAGCAAGGATACCGTACCCAGTACATTCGTCTTTACAAATGCTAAAG
>JBDTOV010000088.1:0-20253 GCA_039933035.1 Ginsengibacter sp.
TCTTCCTAATCGGCATTTGATGTTTTCAGATACTGTCATTCCATTTTTGAAATGGTTATATTTTAATTCCTCTCGTTTGGCTTTTTTTCAAATCTTCATTATAATCATTAAGATTTGCATAGTCTTCAACAATATTCCAGCTGAATGCTTCTTTAAATTTTTGTGTATATATCTTTCCCATTTCATCATTATCCACTGCCGATATAATTTTTAACTCTGGGATTGCATTAGAATCAGAAATAATACGGCTGACCGTTTCCAATTGCCCCACGGTAACAGAACCGCCAAAAGAAATATAGAGCGAGTTTTTTTTGCTTTCAATTGATGATAAGAGAGTGCATCTATCGGGCTTTCGGTAAACACTACAACTTTAAGCGAGTTTGGAATATTAGAATGCCAAATTCCCGCGGAGCGATCACTTCCCGGAATGACGTGCTTGAATTGCTTATTGCGCAATTCAAAGCCAACCGTTTCCCCAACAGCATTAAAATATGGAAAACCAATGTTATTATGCACATTCAACTTCACATTAAATATTTTGCCTTTGAAGGAGGGATTATTAATTGTTTGAGATTGAATTCCTCCTACCACGATGCAGGTAACGATAATGAATACGCTAAACCGCGTGCAGTCAATAACAAAGAGCAAATCTCAACCGGGAACAATCATACTCCTGAAATTGAGTTAGGAAAAATTTTGAACGATTTTTTTGAGGAAATTGAAAGGGCAAATTACCTGGGTGATGGGCGGAGGAAAAAGAGGAGTACCAGGACACGCTGGGGTATTTGATCTGCTCAACTTTCTCCGAAATAAGAGAATCTGTATGAAGAAATAAGAGGAGAGTTGAGAAAATATGGTCCGTATGTAAACACAGTATGGATTAATTGTGACATCAAAACGCTTATTAAAAGAGATACAAAACAATTAAACAAAAAGCAATGCTGCCTCACAATCATCCGGGAAAAATCAGTAACCTGAGTGGCGTAAATGATACATATAAACCTCCCCAAAACGCCGATCTTTTAATCAATACTCACTTGGAATCTGAAGTTAAAGGTATATAAAACCGTATCTCACTTTATTCTTGAAAAAAATTCAGTATTAAATTCAAAATTAGATGAATCCACTTTTCCCCATGCCAAATTATAATTTTGAGAAAAGGTCAACTGTGACCCTTGAATTGCCTTTCTGATGCGTGACCGGAAAAGTTAGCAGGATTTTTTGCCCAATACATAAGTTCGAAAAAACTGCATTTAACAAAAGTTAGGAAATATCGTTACTTTAGTATAAGTGATTTTCTTTTGACCAAAGTCCAAAAAATTGCTGATATGGAAGTCTACGCCAAGGTTCTAAATTACGTGGTTCCCTTTTTTATGTTCTTTATTGTCGTTGAGGCTTTGGCCTCCAGTTGGATGGGCATCAAGATTAATCGTGCCTCCGACATGATCTCGAGCATTAGTTCTGGCATAACCAATATAGTAAAGGAAGTGCCGGGTTTGACGGTGGTGATTGTTAGCTATGCCTGGATTGTCGATAAAGTGGCTATTTTTGAGATTCGGCCCACCTGGCTGGTGTACCTGATCGGTTTTATTGGGATGGACTTCGCCGGCTACTGGAGGCATCGCCTTCGGCACGAGATCAACGTTCTTTGGAACGGGCACATTTCCCACCACACCAGCGAGGAGTTTAACCTGTCGTGTGGGCTGCGCCTGCCTTTCATTCGGATTTTTTCTTTTGTCAACCTTTTCCTCCTTCCTGCAGCTATTTTAGGTGTGCCGAAAGAGGTCATCGCCATTCTCTTGCCACTGCAGTATTTCCTTCAGGTCTGGTATCATACACGCCTTATCAACAAAATGGGCTGGCTGGAAACCTGGCTGGTCACCCCGTCCCACCACCGTGTTCACCACGCCATGAATCCGGAATACCTGGATAAGAACTATGGGAATGTCTTCATTTTCTGGGACAAGTGGTTCGGCACTTTTCAGCCTGAATTGGAGGAAGTTCCACCTGTTTACGGCGTCAATCGTCCGGTAAGAACCTGGAATCCTATTATCATCAATTTTCAACATCTGTGGCTGTTGATCAAGGATGCCTGGCGCACAGCCAACTACCGGGATAAGCTTCGCATATGGCTGATGCCTACCGGCTGGAGACCCGCTGATATGATGGAAAAATATCCCGTTCCGGCAGTGAGCGATGTGTTTCATTTTGAAAAATACGACTCAAAGCCTTCAGGTGCACTCCTCTCCTGGGCATGGTTTCAACTGATCATTTCCCTGGTACTCATGCTATTGCTGTTCAACCGCCTTGCCGAAGTCGGCTTTCCGGGAGTCTTCGTTTACAGTGGTTTTCTCTTTATAAGCATCTTTAGCTATACCGCTTTGCTCGACAAAGCTTTTTATGCATTTCCGGCTGAGATTTTAAGGGTAGGCTTTGGCCTCACTCTAATCTGGTGGCAGGGAGGTTGGTTCGGTATGGAAACCTTGCTTCCTGGCTGCACCTTCCTAATGGTCTTTTTCTTAATGGGATCACTCGGAACGGCCGGATTTTTCTACTTAACAGAGATTCGGGATGAGGGATGGGTAGCGTTAAAATATAAAAAATTAAGGGCTGGGATGTAACAAAGGAAGGGTAAGAATTTTCACTGATGGGAAGCGACAGTATCCTGACATACCTTTTCTTTAGAAATTATTTAATTTCTGTTTGGTGCTTTTTTGCAACCATTTTGAGTTTGTTGGTTATTTTGGTTATTAACTCCAACAAAAAACCGTTAGCGATCCGTCCCCAACACAATTTTTAAATGGAAGAAAGTAACGTGTATAGTTACCGGCAAATTATTTCTAACATGAACCAAATTTTCCCCATACCGCTTTACACCTTTTTGAAAATCGCATCAGAAAACGGAGGTTTTTCAGTAAAAAAAATAAAAAACATCATTCCATGGCTCATTAAGACCATTTTGTTTGAACCGGTTCGTTGGGCGGAACTGGCGTTATACAATAAAAAGATCAGGCAACATACCATCACAAAGGATCCTGTATTTATTCTTGGCTTTTACCGCAGCGGCACTTCGTATATGCATCAATTTTTAACACAGGACAATCGCTTTGGATATCATACCAATTTTCAAATGATCTTGCCTGAAATAATGTTAAGCAGCGAAAATATCCTATCTCCGTTTTTTGATTTCATTTGCCGCCTTTTTAACCTTCAGGATCACGTTCATAGAACTCAAATGTCCTTCCGATTCCCCGGTGAAGATGATGCAGCAATGACAACCGGTTTAAACCCAAGGGGTGCACAATGGGGCTATTTTTTTCCTAAAATCATGATGGAACATTTCCATAAGTATGTTTTGTTCGAAAACATACCCGACTCTGAAATCGAGGGATGGAAAAGAGATTTTATTTTTCTGCTCAGGAAAATCTCTTTGGCTAATCATGGCAAACAACTTGTACTAAAAAGCCCTCCTAATACTGCCAGAATAAACCTTTTGCTTTCTTTATTTCCAAAAGCAAAATTTATTTTCATTCACCGCAACCCATACGAGGTTTATGCTTCCAATAAACGATTCTGGAATGTAACAAATCGGATCTATGCTGTAGGAGGCACTAAATCTGTTGACAACAATGCGATTATCCTGGAAACCTATGCTAAAATAATGTATCGATATTTGTTAGAAAAGGAGTTGATACCGGATGGACAATTAATAGAAATTCCGTATGCAGCGTTAATCCAAAAGCCCATAGAAACCATGCGAAAAATATATGAAACGCTCCATTTTGACGATTTCGCTTATTCTGAAAATACAATGAATAAGTATGTAGAACAACAAAAGAGTTATCTTCAGCTACACCATGAACTGCCTGCAGACGAAAAAGAACTGGTAACCGAAAGACTTGAACCATTTCTGAGGCACTGGAATTACCCCTTATTGTAATTCTCCTTTTACATGCGCCGCCAACAAGGCGATGGTCTGATACTCAAAGATGTTCTCCACACTAATCTTATATCCGTACATATTTGCTTTGACCACTATCTGAATACTTTGAATGGACGCCCCACCGAGATCAAAAAAGTTGTCATGAATCCCCACTTGCTCAACATCAAGCACATTTTGCCAGATTTTTGCCATGATTTGCTCTTCCTTATTGCGGGGCGCAACATACCCTGAAAGTTGGCGAACATCCCCGGGTACCGGTAAAGATTTCCGATCGATTTTCCCATTAGGAGTCAATGGTAAGTTGTGCATGCTTACAAAGAAAGCAGGAATCATAAAGTCAGGCAGCTTCCTTCCAAAGAATTCCCTTAATTCACTGGTATCAGCAGGTGGGTCATGCTTTGGAACAAAGTAAGCCACTAATCGTTTGTCACCAGAGATTTCTGTCCTGGTAATAACGATGCCATCATTCACGGATGGATGCTGCCTCAATACGGCTGTAATCTCACCCAATTCCATACGGTGACCTTGAACTTTTACCTGGTCATCCATCCTTCCCAGGATCTCCATGTTATGGTCCGATAAATAGCGGGCCATATCGCCCGTTTTATATAACCGCACGCCAGGTTCGGAACTGAAAATGTTTGGAATGTATTTCTCCCTGGTCAAATGGGGATTGTTAAGATAGCCCCGCGCCAGTCCCTCACCGGCTATGTGCAATTCGCCGACTACGCCAACCGGAACGACTTGAAGATAACGATCCAATATATAAATCTGGACGTTGCCAATAGGTTGCCCAATAGTGATAGGGGTATCCCCTTTCTGTATTTGGCAAAATGTAGACCAAACAGTTGTCTCGGTGGGACCGTACACGTTCCAGAGGCTGCCAACTCGTTCCAGAAGGCGATCGGCCATTTGCCGCGTCAATACTTCCCCACCGCAAAGTGCTTTCAACTCCGGCTTACCTTCCCAACCCGCATCGAGCAGCAACTGCCAGGTTGCAGGCGTAGCCTGCAAAATATTTACCTGGTTGCGATTGATTGTTTCTCCTATCAATAAAGGGTTAGTAGTCATCTCTTCACTCGCTACCACCACTTTTGCTCCTACCATTAATGGCAAAAATAATTCCAGGGTCGAAGGGTCAAATGAGATCGAAGCCAAAGCCAATATTACTGTGTCTTCATTCATTCCCGGTTTATTACGCATTGACCAAAGGACATTCACCAGTGAGGTATGATTTACCATAACTCCCTTGGGTTGCCCGGTTGAACCAGAGGTATAAAGAATGTAGGCAAGATTATTTGAATTGACAAGGTTTTGGGGATTTGAGCAATCACTTTTTAATGAAAGATTTTCACCATCCAAATTAACAACAAGTCCCATAAATTCATCCAGGGGTCCGGGATCAATATTCGTCAGCAATACCTGCACATTTGCATCTTTTAGCATAAAAAGTATGCGCTCAGCCGGTGAGGAAATATGAATCGGGACATACGCCCCGCCTGCTTTTAAAACGCCTAATAATGTTTCAACAATTCCTATAGACTTCTTCATCAAAATGCCGACCCGGATCTCCGGGCCAACACCCAAATCCTGCAGATACTTTGCCAACCTATTTGCACGTCGGTTAAGTTCACTGTATGTCATCTGTGTCTTATCATGAATTATCGCAATAGCATCCGGAGTTTGTTTGACTTGCTTTTCGATAAGCTGATGGATACACTTTTCGCGGGGAAAATCAAGAAAAGTCTGATTAAACTCGTAAACAATACGATGCAGCTCTTCCTGCGTGACTAATGGCAATTTAGAAATTGGGCTATCGGGTTGCGTTAAAGCATATTCCAGAAGTAAGTGAAAAAACCGGAACATCCTTTCAATAGTAGCTGGGCTAAAAAGATCAGCATTATACTCGACTGTTGCGTTGCACTGCCCCTCTTTTTTGGAAATCATCAACGTTAGATCAAATTGGGATACGCCCCGATCTATTTCCAGGAAAGCTGTTTCAAGACCTGCAATTTCCAGTCTAGGCATCGGAGAATTTTGTAGGTTAAAAACCACCTGGAAAAGTGGCGGACGGTTGAGGTCACGTTTCGGCTTCAATTCTTCGACAAGCTTCTCAAATGGTAAATCATGGTGAGTGTAGGCCTCCAAAGAAGTCGTACGTACCTGCCTGAGTAATTCACGAAAGCTCGGATCATCCAAAAGACTTACGCGCAGAACAAGTGTATTGATAAAAACTCCGATCAAATTCTCAAGTTCGGGAGGATTACGATTTGCAACAGGAGTTCCCACCAGGATATCATCTTGGCCACTGTATCGATGAAGCAACAGGAAGAAGGCCGTAAGCAATGTCATAAATAAGGTGGCGTCTTCTTGTCGGCTTAATTCTTCGAGTGCTTTTGTCAGGTCTTTGGAGAGTATAAAACGATGGGTCCCTCCCCTGAATGTTTGTTTGGTGCTCCTTACTTGATCAGTCGGTAATTCCAGAATGGGGAGTTCTCCACCAAGTTGCTTTTTCCAATAAGATATCGATGATTGCAGAACTTCCAGATGTTTTTCATCGGTTTGCCAATGTGAGTAGTCGTGATATTGAATGGGCAGTTCAGGTATTTGAACCGGCTTGCTGGTAATGTTGGCTTGATAAAACATCATCAGCTCTTTGAGAAATACGCCAAGAGACCAGCCATCAGCAATGGTATGATGAGCTATGACAAGTAACAAATATTTCTCTTTATCTAATTCGTATATTTTTAGGCGGATTAAAGGTGCTTGATATAAGTCAAAAGGCTGCAGTACCTCTTTTTCCGCTAACCGACGTGCTTCTGACTCCTGATCTTTTTCATCAAATTCCTGCAAATTGACAATAGGAATGGTAATCCTAAGGTCATTCAAAATCTCAGCGTTAGGTATTCCCAGTCCCAAAGAAAAGCGTGTGCGCAGGACTTCATGACGGGCAAAAATCTGATTCGCACTTTTGTCCAGTGCCGCAAGATCCAGCTTGCCTTTTAGCTGAAGAAAGACAGGGAGATTATTGACCGCAGTACCGCGGTCCAGCAACTCGAGAAACAAATGTCCCTGTTGTGGAAATGAAATTTTAATGGAACTATTTTGAGGACGTCGCGGTATAACTGGCACATCGTTGGCCAATTGCTCTCCCTGAAGCCATTTTTCTAACAACGATCGTTTCGCTGGAGAGAGGTTACTCTTCATTTTAATTAGTTTTTCTCAAAAAGTCGTCTTTGGGCTTCATCCTCACTCATTTCTTCGATCTGTTTCCGGATTTCAACTTCCAGCATTTCTGCAAGTCGTTTAATAGTAAAGGCCTGGAAAGCGTCCTGGGGGTTTATGCTTATTCCGTAGGCTTTTCGGACCAACGCTAAGATCTGTGCAGCAAGTATGGAGTCACCGCCGAGTTCGAAAAAGGAGTCGTTTATACCTACCCTATCTATATGCAGCGTTTTCAGCCACAACTCCGCAAGTTTGCGTTCCATCTCATTCCGCGGTGCAACGTACTTCTGTCGCAGGTTGGGCCGTGCATAGAGACGGGCAATATGGGTATCGCTGCCACCGACTTCTTCAAAGAAAGGCATACCGGCTGCAGTTGGATAGAGCTCAAGCAAATTCTTCAAATCAAAAGGCAACACGACAACTTGTGGAGTTGATTCCTTGAAAAGAAGCTCAAGAATTTTCAAACCCTGATCTATTTTAATCACCTTTATAAGATGTTGCGTGGAAGCGTTTTGCTCCTTAAGTCTTTCGGTAGCTTCAGCAGCCAGCCCAACTTCAGCCCAAGGGCCCCAGTTGATGCTGATTGCAGGAAGTCCCAGATTGCGACGAAAATAAGACATTGCATCAAGGTAAGAACTTGCAGCCGCATAATTCCCCTGTCCGGGAGATCCAAGCACTGAGACTGCAGATGAAAAGAGAATGAAGAAATCCAAAGGGAGATTCAAAGTTGCATTGTGAAGGTTCCATGTGCCATCAACCTTCGGTGCCATGGCATTTTTCATCCGAAAGCTATCAAGATTGAGCAAGGAGCCATCATCCAATACCCCTGCAGCGTGGACTACCCCCCGCAGCACCGGCATATCTTGTTCGATATTTTTAAACACATGATTTAATTGAGCCTGATTGCATACATCTGCCTGTGCGACGACTACTTCAGTGCCTTCATTTCGCAGCTGTTCTATAACTTGCATTGCCATAGGAGAGGGGGCACTTCTACCCAACAATACCAGGTGTAGTGCTCCACGTCGGGCCATCCATTTTGCGGTTACGAGCCCTAATCCACCCAGTCCACCCGTAATAAGATAGGTGCTATCTGCACGCAATGACACTGCCGGTGATTCGGAAGATGTCGCAGGCTTGAACGGCGAAAGCCGGGGAACAAATCGAATACCCGCCCGAAATGCAATTTGATCTTCAGGGTCATTAAGTGAAATCTCTTTGAAAAGAATTGGACCATTCTCAGCATTAGACTGGTAAGGATCAAGATCAATTCGGATACAATTGAGCTCGGGAAGCTCGAAACTGATCACCTTCCCAAATCCCCACAAAGGAGATTGCTCAACTGCGATCGGATCACCCGATTTGACGGATTGGGCTCCCCGGGTCACCAGCCATAAGCGCGGCGATCCGGCAAAGCGGCCAGACAAAGCCTTCACAAGATGTAATACACTATTACAGCCTAGCTTTTGCATCATATCCCTGGTCTCAAAAACCTCCGGGTATGGCTGGAGGGGTATCGAAAGACTCCACATGTGTATAATGCCGTAGAAAGGGGAGGGTATTTCTTTTAGGAATTGTTCAAATATTTCAAAGAAGGTGCCTTCATTTGCGCTTTCCAGGTTTTTGATCGTCTCCTGGCACGAAAAGAGATGACAGTGATCACCAACTGCCTCCAGCTTTTTCGCCAATGCTTCACCTAAACCCTCATTGTCTGCAAAAACCAGCCAATGCCTGCTTTCCTGTAAAGTAACTGACGAAGTCAAATGCTCTTTTTGAGCTTGCCAGTGCAATTGATATAACCAGGTATCCTGCCGAGATAGAAGTTGGCGGATGCGTCTGTTAGTACGCTGCAACCGAAAGCCAATGAGTTCAGCGACGGTTTGATACTCGCTATCTAATAATCTGATGTCAGCATAAAGGAAATCTGTCCCTGACACAGGCTTTGATCGGAGGGATACATGACTAAATACAATCCTGTCAGGTCGTGAGAAGAACCGAATGTTTTTGCATCCGGTTGGGAGGAAAAGATCTTGTTCAAATGTATCAATTAATGGGGCAGCCAGCACCTGTAGGCAGGCATCTAAAAATGCCGGGTGTATTTGATAAACGTCAATATCACTATACAATGATTCGGGTAAGCTGATTTGACCTATTGATTCATTTTCTTTATTCCATATGTGTTGGATGGCGCAAAAACTTGCCCCGTACTGTATGCCATGTAATCGTAGTGTTTGATAAAATTCTGTTGCTGTGAACTGAGATGTACTCTGCTCACGAATTATATCAGAAGGAGTCTCAATTGATGCCGAAAAAATATCGGCTGATTGTTTCAGTATAAAACTGACAGAAGCATGCAGCATCCAATTTTCTTCCGGAGTAGTTCGACTATAAATGCTAAACAGGAAACTACCATCATCACCAGGAGACAACAATGTCTGTATCAACCGGGGCTTTCCTTTATGTAAGATCATGCTCTCTTGGAAAACGAAATCAAAAAGCTCATGCGAACTATTTAAGCCTGCTTCTTTGCCAGATTGTAAGGCCATTTCAATATATCCGGCTGCAGGAAACACAATCTCATCCCCAATCCGATGATCTCCCAGGAACATAATGACCTCAGGGTCGAACGCTGTTTGCCATACAAAAGATGAAGTTGAATTCGCCAGGTCTATTCTGTCACCCAAAAGTGGGTGAGAATTCTTGCGTGCAACTGTCGTCCAATGACAGAGGTCTTTCGAGCTTGCCGGACTGGTATCCATCCAATACCGCTGGCGCTGCCAGGGAATCGGAGGAAGATGAACATACTTCCCGCCTGTTGGATAGAGTTGCTTCCAAGAAATAGAAAAACCTTCTGTGTACATTTCGCACAATGTTCTAAGCATGACTTCGCACTCAGGTTCTTCCCTGCGCAAAGATGGTAACAATTTGACTTCCGGGTGATGGAGCTGAGATGATTGCTGTATGGAACTGAGAAGAATGGGATGTGGACTAATCTCAATAAAAGTGGCATGCCCATCATCGAGTAAGTGCCCAATTGCATCGGAAAATAGCACCGGCTTTCTGAGATTGTTCATCCAGTAGTCAGCGTTGAAATTGAGGTCGTCCTCGCGGGAACATGTCACCGTCGAATAGAAGGGTATCTTTGCAGATTGAGGACGTAATCCGTTCAGAACCTCCAGCAACTCAGTACGCAAATGATCCATTTGCGGACTGTGGGATGCAACGTCAACATTTATCAATTTACAAAAGAGATTTTGGCATTGTAAAAAATCCATTACTTTTTTCATAGTTTCAGGATCCCCTGATAAAACGGTTGATGCGGGACTGTTGATCACAGCTATGGAAATATCATTGTCATATTCTTTTAGTATTTCTTTGGCTTGATCCGCCGATAGCTCAGTCACCATCATCGTGCCCTGCCCCCGATAGGGTTTTAAGAGCTGGCTGCGACAGCATATGACCTGAATGGCGTCTTCCAAGCTCAAAATGCCCGCTACATGTGCAGCGGCCACCTCACCCATGCTGTGTCCTACTACAGCATCCGGGCTAATACCCCATGATTGCCATAGCTCGGCCAGAGCAATCTGTATGGCGAATAAAACTGGCTGAACCACATCTATCTCGTCCATTCGTGATACTGGCCTTTCAGCATTAAGTTCATCCAATAATGACCAACCGAATTGTGCCTGAATAATATGATCGATTCGCTCAATAGCTTGATAAAAAACAGGGTACTGATTTAGCAATTCGCGGCACATGCCATACCATTGCCCACCCTGTCCGGGAAAAACGAAAGCCAGCCTGGGTTTACGATCCGGAACCAGGCTACCAGTAAAAAGATTGGGATCCTGCTCTTTCCGGAGGAAAGCCTGAATGCTGTCACACAACTCCTTCCTGGAATTCCCAATTGCTGCCAGGCGACAATCATACTGACTACGCCTCATACTGGCAGCATAACATAAGTCTTTTATTACAACAGAAGAATCAGACGCAAGAATTTTCTGAAATGAACTAGCTAGCATTTGAAGCGTTTCAATGCTGCTCGCTGAAAGTGGGAGCAAATGGCAATCGGAAGCAGTTGAATGAATCTTTGCGTTGTCTTGTTCATCTTGCTTATTATTGGCTGCTTCACATACTATCATATGTACGTTGGTTCCGCCAAAACCAAATGAATTCACACCAGCGATGCCTGGTACGGAATCCACCGGCCAGGGATTTAACTCGTTATGAACCCGAAGATTAAGTTCCTTAAAAGGAATATGTGGATTGGGTGAAAGATAATGAAGACTTGGAGGAATGGTTCGATGTTTGAGGCTCAGAATAACTTTAATTAAGCCTGCTATTCCTGCAGCAGATTCCAGGTGTCCGATATTGGTTTTTACGGAACCGATTGCACAAGGTCTATTTGGCCGATTTATTCCGATAACGGCACCGAGAGCTTTAGCTTCTATCGAATCGCCTAAAAGAGTTCCTGTTCCATGGGCTTCTACATATTGAATGCTGCCTGGTGAAATACCGGCTGCCTGGTATGCCTCCCTCAACATTGCTTCCTGCGCTTCACGACTGGGGGCCATCAATCCATTTGTACGGCCATCCTGACCCATGGCACTGCCTAATATCAAGGCATGGACAGGATTTCCATCAGCCAGTGCGGATGAAAGCGGTTTGAGTACAACCACACCGCCACCCTCGCCGCGGACATAGCCATTCGCCCCGGCGTCGAATGTTTTGCATCTGCCATCCGGAGCCAAAACACCGGCCTTAGTAAAAGCGATCGAGTGCGCCGGCGACAGTATTATATTCACTCCGCCGGCAAGCGCCATACCGCACTCACCACTCCTGAGACTTTGACAAGCCAAATGCACTGCCGCAAGAGAAGAAGAGCAGGCAGTGTCGATGGCAATGCTTGGTCCATGGAAATTGAAAAAATAAGAAATCCGGTTAGCTGCGATAGATAAAGCGTTTCCTGTACCCGAATGACTGGTAATCAGCAATGGATCACTAAATTGAAGATGGCTGTATTCATTAACGGAAATACCGATAAATACCCCGGTTTTATTACCATCAGGATCTGTTTGGATCTGACCTGCATCATCCAGGGCTTCATAAGACAACTCCAGTAGCAATCGTTGTTGCGGATCCATATATTTTGCCTCAACTGGCGAAATACCAAAAAAGAAAGGATCGAATTGATCAATGTTGTCAAGGAATCCTCCCCAATATGAAATGGCTTTGCCTGGAACTGAAGGATCAGGATGATAGAACGCATGCTTTTCCCAGCGTTCCGGCGGAACTTCTGAGATTGCATCGACCCCATTGCGGAGTAATTGCCAGAATGATTCCGGATCCTTTGCTCCAGGAAACCGACATGCCATACCAATGACAGCGATTGGTTCTGGTGAAGTATCTTTCGATGAATTTGCGACTGATACTGACTTATTGTTTTCCGTATCCTCGGCGAGATAACGGGAAAGGGTCAATATGCTTGGGTAATCATAAGCCAGGGTCGGCGAGAGGCGGCGACCAAGCAACACTTCCAGGTCACCTGAAAGAGATACGGCATCGAGGGAGGATAGCCCATAGTTTGCAAATGATTCACGAATATCAATTGTACCCGGAGTTATAAGCACCAGCTCTGCGATGTGAGTAACCAACCAATCCTGAATTTCTCTTAAGTTCAGCACTTCGTAAATGAATTTGTAAGTAAAAGATTTTTTAACAAATTGACTTCCTTTCCCATATCTCAATAAATCCGGTTATTCTCTTTTGAATGCTACTTCTTTGAGCGTTTTCCCCCTACCTGTATCTGCCAGAATTCAGTCATACCAGGCCGTCGATCAGGCGTGCCTTGAGGGTTCCCGGAACTCAATTTCCCCCACATGAGCGGGTAGGCTTCGACAGGCAATACTTCTGTCATTGGCTCAAGCTTTTGTATATTTTTGTGTGCTTCAGCGATGAATGGCGCCAGATCTTCTTCCTTCACTTTTTGCCGTTTCATTTCTCTTTCCTTGAATTGGGGTAGGACTTCGGCCGCAAAAAGTTCCATTGATTTACAGATATGCTCATGTCGATATGCCCCGCATTGTTGCAAAAGAATCAATTGGTCTACCCCGGCATTTTCTAAAGCACAAAAATTTTCGATCAGCTCCTTCGGATTTCCAATACCCCGCATACCGGCTTTCTTGCGTTCACGTTCCAATATTTCATTGGCAGATACTGGTCTTTTTTTAAACTCGCTCCACAAATCGGTGTGGCCGGGAATGTGGACGCCATCACGCCAGTAATGGCCCAATCCGAAAGCGAAGAATTGAGCGCCTTCCTGGCCATGCCTGATCGCCGTATCAAGATCCTCGTGGCACATAAAGCCAGTCAGCATTGACACGTTGGGATTCACAGCTTGCCCAACAGGTTTGCACTCTGTTTTGAAAGTTTCATAATACTCGTCTACCCAGAATTTTGCTTCTTCTGCATTGACAAAAGCGAATGTCAGTGCCCCCAGGCCCAATTGGGCAGCCAGCTTCAGGCTGTCCCGGTTGGAGCAAGCCGCCCAAATCGGGGGATGTGGTTTCTGCAAGGGTTTAGGGACGACGTTTCTTTGCGGCATCGAAAAGTATTTTCCCTGGTAACCGGGATAGGGATTCATGCACATCATCTTTACCGTTTCCTGCAAAGCTTCCGACCACATGGGCCGTTTGTCCACGAAGTCGACACCAAATCCTTCCAATTCCATTCGTGAACCCGATTCGCCGGTACCCCACTCTACGCGCCCACCACTGATGATGTCGAGCGTTGCAATGCGTTCCGCGATTCTTGCCGGATGATTGAAATTGGGCGACATCACTACGATGCCGTGCCCCAGCCGGATATTTTTCGTTCGTTGGCTGCAGGCTGCAAGAAAGACCTCCGGCGCAGAGGAATGACAATATTCTTCAAGAAAGTGATGTTCCTGCACCCACACGTAATCGATGCCCAAGCGATCCGCTAACTCCACTTGCTCCAATGCTTCTCTGAAAAGCCTGGATTCATCACCTTCATGCCAGGGACGAGGTAGTTGCAGATCGATAAATATTCCAAATTTCATAGTTAGGCGATTTCTTTTAAGCTTCTCGAAATGTAATTTTTTTTACAGAGGAAGTGTTTTATTTTGCCACTGGTGGTTCTTGGAATGCTACCTGGATGTGTCAGTTTGATTTCATAAACAATAAGATCATGATGTTCGATGACAGTTGTACGAATCGCTTTTAGGACCTCTGCTGTATCCGTAACAAGTTTATGCTGAATTTCAGCAATGATAATCACCCGTTCAACTCCGGAATTCCCGATCGAAAAAACAGCGCATCCTGCCGGAATTATAGCGGGATGAGATATTTCAACTGTCCTTTCTATATCATGTGGATAATGGTTTCTCCCATCGATAATGATCAGGTTCTTGAGACGTCCGGTTATATATAACTCTCCTTCATGCTTAAAACCAAGGTCCCCGGTACGTAAGAATGGGCCTTCCCCGCTGCCGGGTAATCGCGCTTCAAAAGTGGATACTGTCTCCAAAGGTTTGTTCCAATAACCGCTTGCGATGCTGGGGCCACTAACCCAGATTTCTCCAATCTGATCCGGAAGGCATGGGCTTAGGGATGCTACATCAACAATCATTATTTTTTGTCTTCCCATGTTTTGTCCGCAGCTAATCACTGCCCGTGTATCCTTGCTTCTTTCCGGAGAAATGATCGCCCTATTTTCTTCAAGCCCTGATTTTACAAGGTTTTTCATCACTGGCGACCTGGATTTCGGTCCTCCGGTAACCATAAGCGTTGCCTCTGCCAGGCCATAACAAGGTAAAAAGGTCTCCCGACGAAAACCGCAAGGGGCAAAGTATTCTGCAAATTGATCCAGCGTTTTATGATAGATTGGCTCAGCTCCGGTAAATGCAACTTCCCAGGAACTGAGATCAAGTTGTTCCCGTTGTTCTGGCTTGATCTTCCTAACGCAAAGATCATAAGCGAAATTGGGGCCTCCACTGGTTGTAGCCTTGAAACGCGAGATTGCCTGGAGCCAGCGAATTGGCCGTTGTAAAAACATGAGATGGGGGATCAATGTAACCGGGTTTCCCGTATAAAGGGGTTGCAATATGCCGCCTATTAGGCCCATATCATGATAAGGTGGTAACCAAATGATGGTTTCACTTTTACTGGTTTGTCCGAAAGACTTCTCGATGTCGTCCAGGTTGTTGAGTAAATTAGTATGACTTATCATTACCCCTTTTGGCGAGGTTGTTGAGCCGGAAGTATATTGTAGAAAGGCAATATCATTTCTATCAATCTCTGGAGGTTGCCACTTCTCAGTCCATCCTTGTATTACATCGGTATCCGTTACCAGCAGCTTCATGTTACCTAACTCAGCACTTATTGCATTTTGTGATTTCATCCCATAAAAAAGCGATAAGGTTAACAGTACTACAGTGGGTTTGGCATCAGCAGCTATACCAAGAATTATAGGCAGCCTTCTATCTACACGGGCAGGATGAGGAGGATAGGCTGGAACAGCTATGACCTTAGCATAAAGGCAACCTAAATAAGCGGCGACAAAATCCAACCCGGGTGGAAAAAGCAAAAGGGCACGGTCTCCCTGCTTTGCAGAAGATTGAAGTAATGCTCCAATAGAACGTGCACGTCGATCCAATTCTTTATAAGTCATGACAACTTCATCGTATTCCCCGTCTGACAAAAATCTATACGCCAACCGATCCGGTTGGTTTTTTGCACGCCACCGTAAGATATCAATCAAAGATGCCTGCCCGATTGTTGGCATATAAATTTTTTTAAAATAACTCGCTTATCAAAGAAAAAAATAAACCATTTGATACTTTCCGGGCATCGGAGGCATAGATTCACATTTCAAATAGGTATTCTGCTTGTCCGGGTTGTTCTACAGGATTTGATCTATTGAGGGTACTTCTCCTTAACTGAGCATTGATATCCCTAAATCAGGCTATTGAATGCCCGTCAGTTTTGATTTCATAAAATAAATATACAAAGTTGTGAACTAATATCGGGGAGAAATTGGGAGGGCCTCAAATAAAGTTTTTCTTTAATTTTAAATGGCCAATTTTTGGCGGAGCTTACAAATTGTCTTCACACTTATGTTATTTCAAAAATTATCAAATCTATCATGATGAAATATTTGGTCGTTGGAGCCGGGCCTTGCGGATTAGTAATGGCCAGGTCATTAAAATATGAACAGATTGAATATGATCAAATTGAGGCAGATACTGCTTTGGGAGGAAACTGGTTTCACGGTGTATACAATACAGTTTATACTGATTCCTGCAAGGATGTGATGCAGTACCCGGAATATCCTATGCCAGATAATTTTTCTGACTTTCTATCAAGGTCAGCAATGTTAAATTACCTTAATCAATTTGCAGATGAATTCGATTTGAAAAAGAATATTCGATTCAACACCAAAGCTATTTGGATTGAAGCTATTGAGAACAATTTTTGGAAAGTACATTTTAAGAATGGTACACACTGCACCTACAAAGGTGTTATTATATGCAATGGACATCATTGGGATATGAATTTTCCGAATTTGCCCGGGAATTTTACTGGTGAATATATTCATTCTAAAGAATACATCGAACCAAATCAACTTAAAAATAAAAGAATTCTTATTATAGGCAGCGGTAATTCGGCTGCAGATATTGCTTGTGAAGCTGCAAGGGTTTCAGTATCATCAGTCATGTGTTTTAGGGATGCACCATGGATTTTTCCAAAGACATTTATGGGTGTTCCCCTGGGAAGGAATAAATTCAGAAATAGTCCAAAATTTTTGGACCCGTTTTTAATAAAACTATTAATCAAATTAACTTTTGGCAAACATTCAAATTATGGATTAGCTCATCCGAAACATAAGCCTTTTGATAAACACCCTACTGTAAGCGAGGAGTTGCCTTATTATTTAAAACATGGCAGGATTATGATAAAAAAGCAAATTACTAAAATAGAAAATCAAACTGTTTACTTTGATGATACCACCCATTTTGAATTTGATCTGATTATAGCCGCTACGGGCTTTAAACTAAGTTTTCCATTCTTGCCTCCATCCTTGATACGTACAAATGGAAAAAATCTTCTGTGTATAGGGCATTGTGTTTACCCGGATTATAAAGGTTTATTTTTCTTAGGATGGCAACAAGTTCGGGGCGGGATTGGTACTCTGGCATCTGCATTTTCAAAAGTTATAGTTGATTTAATAAGGCTTGAAGAAGAATCTGGCCTGCCTTCAGGAATGATTTTAGGATCAGTAAATAATAAAATCAGTTCTACCCATCTTTATGGATCAAAGGAAATCTATCATTGGATAAATAAACATAATTATAAATCATTGGTAGAGGTCTCAAAAAAGTTGAAAAAAAAGCATATTCATTTTAATATTCCTTCAGGAGAATTTAAACCAGGTAATATTTCTTCACTTAAAGTTTTTTGAAATTATTATGAAGAGCCTTTGGGGGATCATTGATTTTATCTTACTTTTTCTTTCTTCACAATGTAAAATCAGGGCGCTGTTTTTTTTCACCTGCAACAAGGAATCCGTTGTCATTAGGAAGGTATTTGTCTTTCTTATATTTTCACGATTTTGTTTGAAACATTGATTATATTCAATTATTATTTACATAGTTTAATACTGGCCCAGTTTAAATCACAAAAACAAAAGTGAAAAATAATTCTAAGCCATCATTTCGAAAAATCGTAAACACAGGACGGCCTGATTATTACATTACTCCTACACACGACTTTACCCAATATACGAAAGATTGCGAGGCAAAATACTGGAGCAAGGAAACTGCATTTGACTGGAATCAGAGCGTTCAGGATAATCTGAAGAAGAATTTGGAAAACCTTGTTCCGGGAGATTTATCGAAAGTCGCCTTTATGACCTTACCTATGATAGAAGGGAATTTGGAACGTAAGATAGAACAGATTCGGCAAGACCAACTTCCCCTGGAGGAAGATGCCTTGAAAGATATCGGGGAGTGTGTTCCGTTTGACAGAACAACAATTCATCAGGCTTTATTGATTCAGTTACCATTGAAGCATCTACAATTGTCTGTTTCGAAGTTGAAAGATCAGTTAGAAATTTTTCAGGATGAGTTAATGGACTTACGTGAACAACAGCGGCTGGCACTATTCAAGGAAGGAATAAAGGTTAAACACCTGGAAACGGAGGCAGAAAGACAAGAACAGGTACGGGAGTCAACCCGGCTGACCAATCAAATAAACCAGGTCCGGGAGGAATATCAACAACTAGAATCTACATGCAAAATCGAAGGAAAACAACTGAAACTAAAAATTCGGGAGGAACTTGATTTAATTGAGTCTCGGGTATTGGCTGACCTGGAAGAAACACGGGATCTGCTTCAGCGAACTTTAAAGCATAAGACTTTACCAGGGGACCCATTGGATATGTCCCGGTTGAAAGATCTGATTTTGAAGCGCCAGCTTCGTGGACTCAAAGATATTGCAAACCACGCTCTCGTAGTGGAGCAAAGTGCTATTGCTCCTTTAACTATGGGCATCATTCATTACAAACGTTATCGTGAGATCCAGGAAGCAATGACAACTTTCATAAATGATGAAGCAAAGCATTCGGCTACTTTTCGGCGTTTTTTGGTGGAGAAGTTAAATGCTAAGGAATATATTTCCGCAAAACTTATAAAGGGTGCCGATCGCTATATGTGGGTTGCACGGTTCATGCCGGGTGCTGGTTTATTCATGGCGGTGATTATTGAAGCAATTGGAGCAGCGTACCTTGAGTTCTTTGGCAATGAAAAATACATGCCAGATAGCTTGTTCTGCAGTATTTGCAAAACTATTTCCGTGCAGGATGAAAGAAGACATATGGATTTGTGTGTTGCAATGTACAATGAGCTTTTTCGGAAAGGTAATAGATGGGAGCGGTTTCGAAACAATGAGACTTTAAAAGTGATAATGAAGTCCGTCTATGGGGATAAAACGGAAGAGCACCACCTGATTCAGGCCTTCCGTGCATTTGGAGTAGAATCCGAAATTCTATACAAGCATGTATTGGGTCGCGTGGCTCAGCAATTGGCCAGAGTAAGTCTGTATGTTGAGCCGGAAAGACTTCTTGAATTCATTGGTAAATGAAAAGATTCGAATTCTGAAAAATATGGTTGACAATACAAACACGATCATTGAAAGCTTAGGGGTGTACCTTCCCCCAAAATCCTTTTCAACCAGTGAGATATTGGAAGGCTGTAAAAACCAGATTCGTTTTCCCCTGGAAAAGATTTCCGGCATTAAATCCCGATGCATGGCAGGACAGGATGAGTTTTCCCTTGATTTGGCAAAGAAAGCTGTTGCGGACTGTCTGAAAAAGTCAAAATATAATCCGGCAGATGTAGATATTCTGATTTGTTGCAACATATCCAGATATGATGGTCCGGAATCGTTCTCCTTTGAGCCCAGCTCCTCTGTGAAACTCAGGAATCATTTCGGCTTTACCAATGCCATAGCCTTTGATATCACCAATGCCTGCGCTGGCATGTTCACCGGTATCTATATCGTCAATGCTTTGCTAAAAACCAAGGCCATCCGCCGTGGTATGTTAGTCAGCGGTGAATATATCACTATCCTCACCCAAACCGCCCAAAGAGAAATCGAAAGTTTCATGGATATGCGGCTTGCCTGTTTGACCCTTGGAGATTCTGGTGCCGCATTGATCCTGGAAAAGGCCGCTGATAACCAATCCGGATTTCAGGAGATCGACCTTCAAACGTTCGGGCGATATAGTCAATACTGTATCGCCAAAGTATCAGAAAAAGGTGGATGGATCATGCACACAGACTCAGTAAACATGGCGGATGTAGGCATCAAATTAGGCGCTGAACATGCATTGGATGTTCTTCAACGGGCCGGATGGCTTCCCGATAAATTTCAACATTTGATCTTGCATCAAACCTCGAAAATGACACTAAACAGTGCAAGGAACGAGATCAATAATTTACTGCATGGCACAATTCTTCATGATGGGAACACGATCAACAATCTTGAGGAACGCGGAAATACCTC
>JBDTOV010000089.1:0-20165 GCA_039933035.1 Ginsengibacter sp.
TTCAGGATATCGTTTCCAGGCACCCGGATGTAGGCGAAAGATATAGCGAAGGCGCCATGAAACTGGTGAATAATTAATCTCCTGCTTCATTAAAGTTTTGTAACATGTGGAATAAAATAAAATCTAATTGTTATAATTTAATTTAATGGATCTGAAACTAAATGATAAAACCGCATTGGTAACAGGATCAACAGCCGGTATTGGTTTGGCTATTGCAAAAAAATTACTCGAAGAAGGAGCAACCGTATATATTAATGGAAGAACCGTGGAAAGAGTAGATGATGCAATACAACAATTAAAGGAAGAAGTTCCCGGAGCAAATGTAAAAGGGGTTCCTGCAGACTTTGCGAGTGTGGATGAAGTCAATAACCTGATAAAACAAATACCGTCTGTTGATATCCTCATCAACAATGTCGGTATTTTTGAACCGAAACAATTTGTTGATATTCCAGATGAAGACTGGTTAAAATTTTATGAAGTGAATGTAATGAGTGGCATCCGGCTATCAAGGCATTACTTCCCTCAAATGATAAAAAGAGATTGGGGTAGAATTATTTTTATTTCAAGCGAAAGCGCCATCAATATTCCCGAAGAAATGATACATTATGGAATGACGAAGACGGCACAATTGGCTGTAAGCAGGGGCCTTGCAGAACTTACAAAGGGTACTAACGTTACCGTAAACGCAATTTTGCCCGGCCCGACAAAATCTGAGGGAGTGAAAGGGTTTGTAGAGGATTTAGCCAAACATCAGCATAAAACAAAAGAACAGGTGGAAAAGGAATTCTTCCAGGATGCAAGACCCACTTCTTTATTGCAAAGATTTGCTTCACCTGAAGAGATTGCAAATCTTGTGGTGTATGTCGCAAGCCCTCTTTCGTCGGCAACTAACGGAGCGGCATTGAGAGTTGACGGGGGTGTTGTTAAAATTGTTATTTAAAATCAGGTAGAAAACATGACAGCGGAAGAAAATAAAAAAGTAGTGATTCGTTTCAACAAAGAATTTTTAGAACGAGGCAATACAGAAGTATTAGAACAAATTGTTGCTGATGATTTTACAAATCATACCGCGGCCGGAAATTTCTTAAATGATGTGAACGGGTTAATTCAGTTCGTAGAGATGTTGCACAAAGGATTTAGCGATATACGCATTGACATCTGCGAACAGGTTGCGGAAAGTGACCTGGTGGCCACGCGTAAAATAATTTATGCAAGACACACGGGTGAAATAATGGGGCATAATACAACCGGCAAAACGGTTGAAATGAACGTCATGGATATGGTTCGTTTGCGTGATGGCAAATATGTTGATCATTGGGGAAGAAACGATATTATGCAGGTGATACAGTCTTTATAATAATGAATGATGCAATTTTTATGATAATGAACACTAAAACAATATTGATAACCGGCGCAACGGATGTAGTCGGAAAATATACAGCAAGTAGTTTGGCAAAGCAGGGCGCACATTTACTTCTCCATGCAAGAAATAAAGAAAAGCTTACTGAAGTGATTAATGAAATAAAAGCTTCCTCAGATAATGAAAGCATAGAAGGTTTTGTTGCTGATTTTTCATCAATGGATGAAGTACGTGAGCTGGCAAAAGAGATCCTGGCTAAATATACAAAAATTGATATTCTCATCAACAATGCAGGCGCGGGATTTGCAGCGCCACGTTACGGAAAAGATGGAACTGAATTGCGACTCTCCGTAAATTATCTGGCTCCATTTTTACTGACCAATATGTTGTTACCCGCCATAAAAAAAGCATCCCCATCGCGCATTGTAAATGTAAGTTCAGCGGGTCAATCACCTGTTGATTTTGACGATATCATGATGGAAAAGAACTTTGACGGAGTGGCTGCCTATTGCCGGAGTAAGTTGGCCCTTATCATGTTCACCATTGACTTAGCGGAAGAACTAAAAAATGATAACGTTACCGTGAATGCATTACATCCCGGAACGTATCTCGATACCAACATGGTTCGTGATGCCGGCATTAAACCCCTGGGTACAGTGCAAAGTGGGGCAGAAGCTGAAATTTACCTCGCCACATCCCCCGGTCTTCATACAGTTACCGGTAAATATTTTAATGTAAAGAAAGAAGCCAGGGCCAATGCACAGGCTTATGATGAACGGGCAAGAAAACATTTGAGAGATTTGAGTTTACAGCTTACCGGCCTTGCTTAATAATTAAGGGTGTGAAAGGTTTATTATTTGAGCAAACTGGCAGTCATGATGATGTGTATTTGATTATGAAAATAAATCGAATCAATACACTTGTTCTTCCCAATCGCTTCCAATGGGTGATCCCGGCGGTATTTCTTCATGTAAGGTTGGTTTGGCATCTTCCGGTTTTTTCATCCTGTCTAATGCCAACATAAGATGGGCTGTATAAGAAGCATCTTTGGAATTTTTTTGTTGGGATTCAATCCAGGTTTTTAGATCGCTCAACGCCTTTTTATCATCTGCTTTTGCCTGGAAAGATGCTTTGTCATCCTGGCTTAATGCAAGCAGGTAGGTAAGCAACACCTGTTCGGTTTGTTGCTGTATTAGTTTCTCTATACCACTTCTTCGTTTAGCCTTCCACGTTGCATTGATAAGATCAGTTAACATCTCGCTCACACTCAAACCGCCATTTACCGCAAATTGTTCCATGCGACTCACTCTTTCTGCGTTGAATAGAAAAGATAAAGGAAGGTCCGCTGCTGTTTCCGCAGGAGACAATGCATCAAAAGCGAGTCCCGTTCTTTTATGAAACAATTCCCTTGAATCAATGTATCCCGCAGGCCGCGGCGGAATTAATGAAACGATGGTATCCGGTAATTTTAGAAAGGAGGGATCGAGACAATCGGTAGTTGCCTGCAATGCTTTCAATTGCTCCTCCTTAGAAATGGGCTTTGTAATATATTGTCCATCACCACGCAATGCATAATTATAATCCAAACCGCCAACCAATTTTGTTACCGCTTCCAGTTGATAGCGATGATAAAAATAAACCGGCACCAGCACATCTTCGAGCATGGCCATCGGCATACCGGGGCGAATATTATTTGCTCCAAACTGCTGTAAGGCTTTGGCCCTTACTTTCACTACATTTTTTAATCCGTCAATTACATTGCTTCCATTATCCCATAAATGTGCGTACGGGCTAACGCTTCCTGCAGGCCTTGCGTCCTGGTCGGTTAAAAAACGCAAGCCGCTTTTAAATGCATTGGCAAGTATGGCATTCAGTGCTTCATTTTCATTAGTACCTTCGGAAAAATCACGATACCCCCAATCAATAGAAACTTTATCCCAGTCACCAATTTTATTATCATATGCATTATTCAAATCCACATCACCGGCAGCATTTAATGTTACCAAAGGGCTTGGATAATCCATCACACTCGAACGATGTACCGTACTTGCAGAATAATTATGCATTAGTCCAAGTGTATGGCCCACTTCATGTGCGGCAAGTTGCCGTATCCTGGCCAACGACATTTGCAACATTTTATCATCACCCGGCTTCCCGTTTTCAAAAGGAGCCAGCAAACCCGTAGCAATTAAATAATCCTGCCGTACCCGCAATGAGCCAAGCGACACAACACCCTTAATGATCTCACCGGTTCTCGGATCAGTAATAGACGAGCCATAACTCCAGCCCCTTGTAGAACGATGCACCCAGTTGATAACGTTATAACGGATATCCATAGGGTCTGCACTGTCCGGTAGTATTTTTACCTGGAAAGCATTTTTATAACCAGCGGCTTCAAAGGCCTGGTTCCACCAGCTTGCTCCTTCTGCCAAAGCGCTACGGATGGGTTCCGGCACGCCGTTATCTACATAATAAATTATGGGTTGTACTGCTTCACTCATAGCTGCAGTGGGATCTTTCTTCTGCAACCGGTGGCGGCAGGCAAAATATTTTACAATGGGCTCAGATACCGGTGTGCTATAATCGTAATAAGCAATATCCTGGAAGCCGGACCTTGGATCGAACACTCTTGTTTGAAAATTATTATCGGGCAACTTTACAAAAGAATGGTGCATGCGCAACGTGATGGCTTGTGTTGACGGGGCCACCGATGCAATAAGATTGCCGGTTTTTCCGTCTGCATTTACGAAAGTGATAGTCGCCTCCAGTTCGGTATTGAAAGGAAAGTTTTTTATCCGTTCCATATACAGGGCACAACGTGATTTATCTATTGAATAAATTCCCTGCTTATCCCGTTGTAATGTATTGGCGACATCCATCGCATCACGTAATAAGAAATCGGTGGCATCTACGAGGACTGTATGGTTAGTTTCGGCTTCGGCTACAAAGCCCCAGAGCGTTGATTGCGCAAATGATTCTTCAACGGCACGTTTTTCATTGGCATCACTGGTGATAGCACGATAGGCGTAATTGGGTTGCACCATCAATATTTTTCTTCCAAACTTTTCAAATTTAATGATACGGGTGCTACCAGGCAGTCCCCTGTCGAGGCCAATATCATTGGACCCAAGTCCCGCAGGCAATGAAGTTTGGTACAACACTTGGGTATCCAGTTTATTTATCTCAAGCCATATTTTACCATTGTCATTATCTACATAAAAATTGAAAAAGCCTTCATGCTTTTCCATGTCTTTTGTTTTGTCTGCAATCGATGGAAGTTTTTGAGCGGCGATGAACAAGGGCATAAAAAGAAACGAGAAAAATAATTTATGCATAGCAGTTGGTTTTATTATTTAAAAGTAATTACTATGAAGATCGTGGTAAAAAATGATTGTAAGAAAGATTTGCCAACCTTTAATCCAATGAAAATCTCGTTTACTTTATACGGTTGCCTATCCCGGAAAAATATTTAGCTGATTTTCCCAATAAGGGTTGACAACCGTTTAAATTTTGTCAACCCCGGATGTGTATCCTTCACCGGTACTTGATGACAAAAAGGAAAAACTTTTTACATATATTCACACACACAACTTATTGATATGAAAAAGATTTGTCTATTTAGTTTTATCGCTATTTCTTCGCTGTACGGTTCAGCACAAACTATCTCCAATGATATTCTTACCAAAAAATGGGAGGCTTACTGGATAACAGCACCCAGTACATCTCCAAACAATTATGGTGTGTATCATTTTAGAAAAACATTTTCAATTAATAATCAACCAACTTCTTTTGTGGTACATGTTTCCGCAGACAACCGGTATAAATTATTTGTAAACGGAACCATGGTCTCTTTGGGCCCCGCCCGAAGCGATATTTTTCATTGGAATTATGAAACGATTGATATTGCCAAATATTTAGAAACCGGGAACAATGTTATTGCGGCCGTGGTCTGGAATTTTGGCGACTTCAAGCCTGAACACCAAATATCTTTTCGTACCGGCTTTATTTTACAGGGTGACGCGGCAGATGAGAAAATGGTAAATACAAATACTTCATGGAAGTGCACCATCGATAGCAGTTACAGTCCCCTGCAACCTGATTTGATTTATAGTTATTATGTCGCAGGTCCAGGTGAGAAAATAGACTATGCAAAGTATCCTGCTGGCTGGCAAAGCAAGGAATACAATGATAGCGGCTGGTCGCAGGCAAAGCAAATAGTACCTGGTTTGCCTAAAGGCGTTTTTCAATCTGACCTGAGCTGGATGCTAATACCCAGAATCCTTCCACAGGTTGAGTTAACTACGCAGCGTTTGCAAACAGTTCGCTCCGTTACGGGTATCAGTTTGCCGGCAGCATTTCCTTCCGTTACAACATCTTTTACAATACCGGCCAATACCAGCGTAACTATTCTGCTGGATAACGGGGTTCTCACCAATGCCTATCCTGCATTACAATTCAGTAAGGGAAAAGATGCGCAGATTTCTTTAGGCTATGCAGAAGCTTTGTATATAGAAGAAAACGATAATAAAAATTGGAAATCTCAAAATAAAAAAGGAAACCGTAATGAAATAAAAGGAAAAAGATTTGTAGGTGTAAAGGATGAATTCATTGCGGACGGTACTGACCGGGAAACATTTACGCCACTATCATGGCGTACCTATCGTTACATGCAGGTGGCGATAAAAACTGCAGATGAACCATTAACTATTGACGATCTATATGGTATTTTTACCGGCTATCCTTTTGAGTTAAAAGCGAAGTTTACCGTAGATAATGATACGCTTGAAAAAATATTTGAAACAGGATGGCGCACGGCAAGACTGGATGCCATGGAAACCTATATGGATTGCCCGTACTATGAGCAGTTGCAATACGTGGGTGATACCCGTATACAAGCAATGGTATCTTTATATAACACCGGTGATGACAGGCTAATGCGTAATGCCATTACACAAATTGATTATTCCCGAATGGCTGAGGGCATTACGCTGAGTCGCTACCCTACTGCTAACGCACAGGAAATACCAACATTTTCTTTGTGGTGGATCGGCATGCTGAATGATTATTACATGTATCGTAATGATCCTTCCTTTGTACAGCAATTTTTACCGGGTGAAAGGCAGGTCTTACAATTCTTCGGCAGGTACCAGCAGACTGACGGAAGCCTGAAGAATGCACCCTACTGGGAATTCACTGATTGGGCGGAAGGTAAGGGATGGCAATCGGGTATGCCACCTTTCGGAAGCGATGGAAGTTCCGCAGCACTTGACCTGCAATTGTTGTGGGCATACCAGGTTGCAGCTAAACTGGAAGATAGCCTCGGTATGAAAGCCTATGCAACCGAATATAAACAGAAGGCATCACAGCTAACTGAAACGATTAAACGAAAATACTGGGACAATACCAAACAACTATTTGCCGATACAAAAGAGAAAAATTATTTCTCGCAACATACGAATACATTGGCAATATTAACAAACGTCATAACAGGTGCACCGGCAAAACAGTTGGCTAAAAAAATGATTACAGACGCCTCGCTAACGCAGGCCACCATTTATTTTCAATACTATGTAAACCAGGCCTTACGGAAAACAGGATTCGGTAATTTGTATTTGGATCGTTTGCAAATATGGAAAGACAATTTAGCGATGGGTCTAACTACATGGGCTGAAATTAGCGATATCAATGCTGCCCGCTCCGATTGCCACGCATGGGGCTCCAGTCCAAATATTGAATTCTTCAGAACAGTGTTGGGTATTGATACGGATGCCCCCGGATTTAATACAATAAAAATAGAACCCAACCTGGGTTCGCTTACAAAAGTATCAGGCTCTATGCCGCATCCAAAGGGAGAAATCAGCGCAAGTTATAACGTTAACCAACAGGGAAGACTAGACGCAGTAATTTCTATTCCCAAAGGCACTTCCGGTGTTTTTGTTTGGAAAGGGAAAGAGCATGTTTTGAAAAGTGGAGAGACGAAGTTCGAAGGATTGTAATCATATTTATTTAGGCACTTTCTTATCCGGATTCTTGTAGCCATTAAAAACCGAATAAACTATCACTTTATCGCTGCTAATTTCATATACTACCAGGTAAGGAAAATGCCTCAGTTTGACATCCCGTATAATTTTTTGTTCATCAATGAACCCATAATATTCGGGATGCGCGGTAATTTCATTATAACGTTGAATCAATTCCTGCAGAAAGCGCTCACCAAGTCCGGGAGATTTTTCTTCATAATAGTTATAAGCGTCAAGCGATTCGAGATGAGCTTCTTCGCGAATGATAAGCTGGTAGGACATTATTTACGGATACTATTAATAGATTCTTCTATTGTATAATTTTTGCCTTCTCCGTTAAGATAAGAGGAGCGTCGCTCGTAAAACATTTTTATATCGTCGGGTGAATATTGCCATGCAATATCCTCCTCTTCAATAATTTTATATACCTCATTCAATCTTGTTTCATCAAGCTTATCAATATATTGATGGAGTTTTTCCCGCAATTGCTCAACTTTCATATAAATGCTTTTTACAAACCTACTTTTTATTTTTTGCGTTGCAAAGCGGGCGGGATTGTTTTGTGATGGCTGCCATATCGGGTATTGACAAAGACTCCCGTATTTAATACAATAAAAATAGAACCGAACCTGGGTTCTTTTACAAAGTGTCAGGTGCCATCCGCGTCCGAAAGGGGAAATTGTGGCGAGACGAAGTTTAACAGTCTTTGATGCAACATTCTGGATACCTGCACCAATGAGGGCAGGAGCCAAACTTTTTACAGGTTACATCCAATTTGCTGACAATTAGTTATTTTGTCAATTATTCAATTAATTCAAACGAAACTATGAAGCCGATAAAATGCTGCCTTTTACTTGCCGTCATAATTGCGAGTACCACAAATTCATTCGCGCAGAGCAAGGAAGGCGGTAATGAGCATGCAGGAAATAAAAACAAGCCCGAAAGGCAGGAATGGTTACGCGACCAGGGATTCGGAATGTTTATCCATCTTGGGTTCGATAGCCAGCTTGGTATTGTCATTAGTCATTCATTGGTAGGGGCTTCGGACGATTATGTGAACCGGTTTTACAATGAACTTCCCAAGACATTTGATCCAAATAAATTCGATGCCTACAAGATCGCTACGTTGGCAAAACTGGCCGGTATGAAGTACATTGTTTTTACTACCAAACATCATTCGGGCTTTTGCATGTGGGATACAAAAACTACGGATTTAAAAATTACGAATACGCCTTACCGTAAGGATCTTCTGAAGGAATATGTTGATGGCGTGAGAAAAGCCGGGTTGGCAGTTGGACTTTATTATTCGCCTGAAGATTTTAAATTCCTGCACGACCATCACATCACCATACAACGCGGGGGCATAAAGTTGGATGAGCAAACAGAAAAAGCTTACAATGGCCTGGTCAGGAGGCAGACCCATGAATTGTTCTCCAATTATGGAAAAATTGATGTGCTGTTTATTGATGGGGAAAGGGAAGAGGCCTGCAGGGAAGAGGCATGGAAACTTCAACCCGATTTGGTGATTACGAGGGGATCTGGTATCAATACCCCTGAACAATCGCTGCCCGGCGTTGCCAACAATACCCTATGGGAGTCATGCATCACCATGGGTACGCAATGGCAATATAAACCAACGAATGATGATTTGAAATCCGCCGGGAGATTAATTGAAATACTTGTTGAGACCAGGGCGAAGGGCGGCAACCTGTTATTAAATGTGGGGCCACGCCCTGATGGAGAAATTGCTGACCCGGAAGAAAGACGCCTCAGGGAGATAGCCGCCTGGCATTTTATCAACCATGAAGCGATTGAGAATGTGCGTCCCTGGATCATTACCCATGAAGAGAATATTTGGTTCACAGCTTTGAAAGACCGTAAAACAGTGTATGCTGTAATTACCGGTATTCCCGAGTGGAAAAGGGGCGACCGTAAAGAATTCGTTTTGGGTTCAGTGAAGGCAACTCCTCAAACTAAAATAAGTTTATTGGGACAAAATGACCTCGTGAGTGAATATGAAAATTCCAAAGATGTTCACTCAAGATTTAGCCAGGAGGAAGATGGGCTCCATATTTCAATAGTCCGTGCGCAACGGATATATAATGACAATAAATGGCCCGATCCAATTACTGTAAAACTTGAAAATGTAGTTCCGGCTCTTGACCCGCCTGTTGTTCTAACGCTTAAGGCTGATACTTCCGGGAACACAGTAACGCTGAAAGGCACCCTGGCCAAAAAGGGGGACGCTGAAAAAGTCATGGCAGGCTTTGAATACAGGTCCTTTGCAGGTTTTGTAGAAAACCTGTACAGTAAAGAATGGAGCAGGACCCCATTGATCGCCATGACTAAGGAAGGGGATTTTTCTATGGAGTTAAAAGACTTAAAGAAAGATGAAGCCTATGAATTTCGGGCGGTGCTCATTCATCCCCGGATGACCATCTATGGTGATGTAAAACAATTTAAATAGGCGTCGGAAAAGCGCCGGAATGAGGCAGAGATTTTGTGATGATGACCCGAAAGTTTTTACAGGACGCAAAAAATTTTGTAGTCAACATATGTTTTGAATTAGAAGAGCGGATAAATCCATATTGTTAATGGTTAAAAGCCCGGGCTAAACCGGGGCCTTAGCGTGGCAAAAATAAAACCAATAACTGGAACGATGTAATTAGTTTTGAGTGTCAGTAGAAAAATAACATGATAAAGCACATTGTAACTGTTTTCGTTTTTCAGTCCATTACTCTTTCTTCATTTTGTCAAAAGAGCGAATTCAACCTAAACGTTTATAGCGGGCTTTTTTCGTATACGGGAAATGGAGCTGCGGGTACCTCCATAATAAATTATGGAATTTATACGCCCACTCCCTACACAACTAACGTATATGGAAATAAGCCGGGTTTCTCCATCAGCTTCGGGGGCGAGGCGGTGAGTGTAACAAAATCTAAAGTATTATATGGTGCAGGATTGAGTTATGATTTGCTTGAAAGCAAAATTAAAATCGACAAAGTACAGTACAGCCCGGAAGTAGTGGTAGCCGGTCAATCTTATTTATATGATGCTAATGGAAGCACCAGGCTTCGTAATACCTATTTCAATATAAATCCATTTATTGGCAGAAGATTTTTAAAAAATGGGATGACCATTGATCTGTCCTCAGGAATTGATATAGGAATATGCTTAAAGAACGTTGAGCAAGGTAATGCAACAATCACCGCAACTAACGATGTAATTTCTACAAATGTTACCCATCCCCATCCTTCCATTGATATCAGGCCGCGAATTCAATTGAAAGCAGGATATAAAAGGGCCGGGATAATAATCGGGTATTCACCAGGATTAACAAATTATCAAAGTACAAAAGGCTCCAAAGCTTATACGAGCTTTATGAGATTGGGTTTTAGTTATAGAATCAAATAATTTTTCGCAGATCATTCGCGAAGCAAGGAACAACGACTGAGTTTGGCTTTGGGAGAGGAGGTTTTTTTGGGGGAAGAAGTGCAGGTGGCTGGATCTCATCCTCAAATATATGAGGCATTGCATCTACCTACACATGCATAGCGCTACATAAAGCTTTTCCTGTTGCGGTATTACCTGGTGCTGTTATTTTTTTTACCTCCTCATAAGTCATTCTACCAGATCTTTATCCTATCCTTTTCAGCTAAATACATTTTATCGCCGGGCCGCACATTGAACGCTTTATAAAAAGCCGGTGCGTTCATTAACGGGCCATTAACTCGCCACATTGGTGGTGAATGTGGGTTGGTGTTGATCCACAAACGCAGAAAGGCATCTTTCATTTTTACTCTCCAGATATTGGCAACGGATATAAAGAATCGCTGGTCAGGTGTAAAGCCACCAATGGTAGCAGTATCCTGCCCTTCTTTGGTTAGTTTAAAAGCGTCGTAAGCAATGGCAACACCACCAACGTCTGCCGTGTTTTCGCCAAGCGTCATGGCACCTTTTATATGCACCGTATCCAATACCGTAAATGAATTATACAGATCAACTACCTGTTGCGTTTTTGCTTTGAACTTTACATAATCGTCTTTCGCCCACCAGTTTTTAACGTTACCGTCTTTATCAAACTGTGCGCCCTGGTCGTCAAAAGCATGTGTCATTTCGTGCCCGATAACCATTCCAATGCCACCATAATTCAAGGCATCATCTGCATCATCATTAAAATACGGCGATTGCAAAATACCTGCCGGAAAAACAATTTCATTGGCCTGGGGATTGTAATAAGCAGTAACGGTTGATGGCGTGGTAAACCATTCTGTTCTGTCAACAGGTTTACCCAGTTTGGCGAGTTGGTATTGATAATTGTTGGCGGCAGCCGATTCAGTATTTTCAAAGTATTTATTCCTTTCAATATGCACGTCATGATAATCTCTCCATTTATCCGGGTAGCCTATCTTCTTCGTAATAGCAAACAATTTTTCTTTGGCTTTTTGTTTCGTGCTGTCGCTCATCCAGTCAAGATTATCTATTCTTGCCGCAAATGCTTTTTGTAAATTATTCACCAGTTCCAGCGCACGTTTTTTGGCATCTTCTGTAAAATATTTTTTTACATACAATTGCCCTAGTGCTTCACCCAATATCTGATCGACGGACTGAGCCATGATCTCGCCACGTGTTTTTTGAACAGCCTGTCCCGACAATACTTTGGTGAACTCAAAAGCCGCATCTATAAAAGGTTTATTTAAGAGGTTGGCGTAACTGGTTAATGTATTTGCCTTCACGTAAATTTTCCAATCGCTGATGGGAACGGATTTCAATAATGAATTCAGTTTATCATAATAGGCAGGTTGTCCTACATCAATAGAATCTGTTTTGGCGTCCAACTCATTCAATACATTTGGCCAGCCAATATTGGGTTGTCTCCTGGTAAGATCAGCTACTGACATTTTATTATAATTGGCAGTTACATCGCGCAGCTCAATATTTGTTTTATGCGAAGCGGCAATTTGCTTTTCGATGGCATAAACAAGTTCGGCATTTTTTATTGCCGTGGTTGAATCGTTACCGGTCAACTCAAATAAAGTAGCAAGATATTTTTTATACGCCTGTTGTATGGCAATGTTGGGTGCATCTGTTTGAAAATAATAATCCCTGTCCGGCAAACCAATACCAGATTGATATAACTGCGCAATATTCATGTTGCTGTTTTTATTATCAGGCCCAATACCAAAAGCTAAAACAGAACCATTAGAAACCTTTGCCGCATCCGCGACAAAATTCATTAAAGAAGCCACATCGGTTATGCTGTCAATATTGTTTAGCGTTGGTTTGATAGGATCATAACCACGTTGGTTGATGGTAACCGTATCCATACCTGAAGCATAAAAGTCACCGATCTGTTGTTCAACCGTGCCGGCTGTGTTACTGGCTTTTGAAACACTGTCCAGTATGCCCTGCAAACGCAAACGCTGGGGATAATTCATAAACATATAGGCGCCCACGCCTGCCTGGGATGGTGGTATTTGAGCTGTATCGTACCATTTACTATCTACATACAAAAAGAAATTATCACCGGGCTTTTTAGAAGAGTCTATGCCTTGTATGTCTACAAATTTTTTATCCGGAGATGTATTTGAAATATTACATGCACCCAATAACAGGAGCACTAAAAAAAGAAATGGCAATTTTTTCATAAACGAGTTTTATGGAAAATAAAATAATCATTTGATCGGCAAAATAATTCTTTTAACTTATTGCACGGTTCAATGATCTCAAAAAAACAACATTTGCCGTTTGTTTTTAATCTTCTAAAGAATTACCGACAGCGAGTTTTTCAAGTATTAATTCAACAGGTATTCTTGTGTTTTTAATAACCATTTTTCCAAACATGATAGCCGGGTCAGATGAAATATGATCTCTCCAATTCATTTACATGATTTTCTTAAAAATACAAATTGTATCAGAACGGATCATCGAATTTCTTTTGCACACGGGCTGCCGGATAGTAGCGGAAAGCCCGTAGCTGAGGGTCTTTTGCTGTTGGTCTTCTGGCGAGGACTTGCAACGGATAGCCGGAACTGCAGATGACCCATGTAACTATTGCTGACAGCCCACCCCTTACTGGTCACATCGGTGCAGGCATGGGTGTTCGGGCTCTATCATCGGCATAGTGTCACGGCGGGGTTTTTACAACAAAATTTTTCAATCATAATGAATTTTCGTAAAACCCGATGCCTGAAAAATGTTGCAACCTTCTTGTCGCCAAGCTATTAGAATGATAAAATATAAAAAGAGCCGCTCTTCTGAGTTTGTGCCACAGGACGATATACCAAAAGAAAAATCGGGAGTTACCCACTATTGCACTCTGAACCAATCAACGTCCACATAGCCTCCCAATTCTTTTGTGGCATAATTGAATAAACAAAATTTATTACCAGTAAATATTTTTAAGTTGAAGCGCATCATTAACTCATTGCCCAAAGGCTTAAATGTTTTATTGTCTGAACTGTATGCAAAGGTTGCTTTTGAAGAAGCATTGGAAGCAATAGCACGGAAGTAAATTGTTGATGCATTGATGGCAACAGAATCAATCACCTTTCCCTCATTTACCATGATGATGAATTTGCTTCCCTTGTTTTTTGTAACGCCAATATATGCATATGGATCCTGCAATACTGCAACCCCTGCTATATCGCCATTTTTCATTTTACCTACCTCTATTTTGGCCGTTGCTATTGTCGGAAGGTCCTGGTCGTGTTTTGCAAATGGGCGTTGGGTTAATGTATTTCGTGCCATCGTGAAATCATTAGTAACACTTGATGTTTTCAATCGTAAATAACCCGGTCTTTCAGTTAATGACCATTTGGTTGAATCGGGGTTATGATTCCAGCCCCATTGCATGCCCGGCTTCTTTTCATTAAATTCATCTGACGTTGGAAAATCCTTTATGGGAAATGTTTTCCCAACGCCCGGTTTTTTATAAGTGACTACGGCTTTGCCATCAACACCGACCATTGGCCAATCATTAACCCACTTAACAGGTTGTAAAGAAGGGAAGCGGCCGAACGGTCCACTGTCAACAAACAATATCGTCCACCAGTCACCGTTAGGTAATTCAATTAATGCACCCTGGTGTATGCCGAAGTTAATGCCCTTGGTTGTATCATAGATAACAACCTTCTGTTCATAAGGGCCGTAAATATTTTTTGAACGCAATGCTACCTGTATTCCATCTCTGCCGCCGTACGTACCGTATAAATAGTAATAGCCATTTATCTTATATACATGGGTGCCTTCAAGGCCCTTGCGGATATCACCTGTATACACCAATGAATCGGGACCGATAGCTTCAAGGCTGTCGTTAACCTGTGTAATAGATATTTTATTATAGCCCTGTGCTACGTACGCTTTTCCATCTTCATCAAAAAACAAACCCGGATCATAGAATCCTTTGGGCAAGTGTGTGATATGCCAGGGACCTTCGGCTTTATCGGCGGTGCACATAAAGCCACCTTCATTCAACGTTATAAACAGCAAATAGAATTTGCCGTGATGATATTTTATACTGGTTGCCCATTGGCCATGCCCGTAACGATTGCAACTATCGAGGTCGTAGCATTTGATGAAGTCAAATCTCGGTACAGCATTGCTGCAATATTCCCAGTTTACCAAATCATGCGACTTTAAAATGGTAACGCCCGGAAAAACAAACATGGTAGTACTGACCATGTAATATGTATCGCCCAAACGAATCACGTCGGGATCCGGAAAGTCTGCAGATAGCAACGGGTTGGTGTATGTACCATCACCATTATCGCTGTGTACCTTTTGGGCAATGAGATGCGATGAAGTAACCAGTAAGAACAGTAAAATAGCACTACATTTTTTCTTCATGTACCATAATATTTTTCAATGATTGTTTGTATTGATATGAATTGCTTTTTAATAAATGAACATAAACGCCACCTGCTGTACTGCCTTCCAATGATTGAAACTCCTGTTTACCTGCTATTAGTTCGTGCCGTTGCCAAAAAGCAAAAGCGCAAAACTGAATAAATCAATTCTCAACACTTTTTGAACACCGTCACCTGGCGGTTTTCAACTCGATTATACTCACCGAATAAGGATCAAGCGTTCTCGAAAAAGAAGGTTTAATCCCTTTTATTGCTGATGTAACCGGTACAATGTTTACCGGGTCAGTTATTGTGTTTGTATCATCGGGTTTACTACCCTTTATAACAACCAGTGTTGCTTCAGGAGCCAGCTTTGCGATACCATCGAGTTTTATTTTTACAGTTTGTTTTTTTGCCGTTGTATTTACAATTTTAAGATAGAGTGTTCCGGTTGTATCATTCATAGTTGCAGAATAAAATATGGTAGGAACTGATTTGGGCGCTTTGCCTTCGGCACTGTCTCTTTTTGAAAGTGGCTTTTTTTGCGTCGGAATATTTGCAACTGTTACCGGTACAATCTTATTACCCAAATAATGATTGAATAATTTCTGTACATAATAAGAAGGAGAGCCATAGCTGTTCAGGGCATCGTAGCCTATGAGATCAGAATCCCACTGCCACGCTCTTTTTCCTGTAGCAGCATCTTTACTAACGTTTACGAATAGTGGCGCATAGCAAGACATGATGATGATGTCCGAATTACGCTCCATGCCCGTCATCCAGGCAGCATCGCCCAAAGCTGCATTTAAATTGGTGGCAGGTACACCTTCCCGTGTAGCCCATTCGCCTACAAAAATTTTAGGGCCGTTGCGGTCGTATGTATCATATTGCGAAGCATTTTCCCACATATCCCACGAATTGCGGTAATAATGTTCATCCACTACAGCCGGTTCTTTGCCCGATGTAACTTTCAACTTTGGGTACTGAAGACCGGCAATTGTAGAAATGCAGGTTAGTTGCGGGTATTTTGCTTCAATAGCTGTTCTAAATTGATTGAACCTTCCGTCATAACTATTGGACCTGTCAAACCAGTCCTCATTACCTATTTCAACATAGGTAAGTTTAAATGGTTCAGGATGTCCATCGGCAGCACGTTTGGCGCCCCAATAAGTATTTACATCCCCGGTCACGTATTCGATCTCTTCCAGTGCATCATCTACATAAGGTTTTAAAAGCGGGCCTGCATCTATGTGATCTCCCTCTAAAGAATAACCGGCATAAACGGCTATAAGTGGTTCTGCCTTCATGTCTTCGCACCACTTTAAAAATTCAAGCAACCCCATACCATCAGAGGCACGGTAGCCCCACGAACCATTGTGGCCGGGCCTGCTTTCCAAAGGGCCCAGGGTTGTTTTCCATGGAAAGGCATCAGTGATCATGGGTCCTTCCAGGAAATTGCCGCCGGGAAACCGCAAAAACTTAGGTTTCATATCCACCAGCATTTGCATCAGGTCCACCCGGAAACCATTTGATTGATTGTTATAGGTTGGCGGAAACAGTGAAACAAGATTGAAATAATACACACCTGTACGATCGGTAGAAATTACAAAGCGTGCATCTTTTGTTGGTGTAATATCAGCACCAGTGGTTAATGTCAGCTCATATTTTTTCCAGTAAATACTTTTTTCCAGATTGATGGTACCTGATGCATACACCGTTTTCCCATCATTGCTTTCAATCGAAACTGTTATCGGGCCTGCTGTATTATTTTCAATTACCGGTGGCGGCGGCGTGGTGGGTTTTGGCTCCCATGGCCAGCGGGGAGGATCCCTGCGATCTGTTCCCTTTATATAAAATGAAGCGTTGTATGTGGTGGAAGGTTTTACAGGAATACCCCAGTAACCATCGTTGGCAATGCCTGCTCTTCCGTCAGCTTTTTCTACAGTAAGCCTTAAGCAGGCGGAAAGCACTCCGTTGATAGCATTACGGCGTTCATCATTCGGAACGTGTTCATCTGCACCTATTAATTGTATACTTACTTTTGCAGATGGATTATCCTGCACAAGGCTCCATCCTTCCGGCGAAGTTTTACTGTCTTTAAATATCCGGTTTCGTATGAGTTCTGCATATAGGCCGCCATCATATGAATGATTGATCTCTTCCGTCATCAACCCATACAGCATGGGGCTCACATTGGCGGCGGGCTTAGAAAGGTCCAGGGTTAGAGTGGGTGTTTGCGCAATCGTTGTTCCAATAATTAGAGAGCAGATTCCCCAAATCAATACACCTGTTTTCAGCGTTATTTTTTTCATGAATATTTTTTTTATAATTTAATAGCTAACCTGTAAGTAATCATTGAATTTCCCTGATATAAAACGTCTTTACATCAACCGTTGTAGCATTATGATAATGACAAAGTTGAAAGCCAATATTACCGGAAGTAAACCCGGCATCATGTGTAATATCAATAGTTTTTACTCCATTTAGCCACGCTTCAATATGATGCCCTCTGGCTATTATGTAGTAATGATTCCAGTCATTTTGTTTCACAATCAAAGTGGCCAGTGAATCGGGAAATTTTTGCACCATTTCCCCCCGCCTTTCTTCCCACAATGAACCCCAATATCCTTTTCCCATATCAACCTGGTAGCCAGGCGCATCATCCCAACTTGTAGGATTTATACGAATGCAAACACCGGAATTGGCATCTTCGTCACCCACCATTTTTATCATCACATTCAATTCAAAATCACTATACTTTTTTTTAGTGTAACTGTAGTGATGCTCCTTCTCCTTGCCCATTGACCCATGCAATAATTTATTGTTTAACTGCCAGAACGAATCTTCAAAATTCCAGTCGCCTGCTGATGACAGCAGGTTTACCCAGCCTTTACCAACTGGTTTATCATTAACCAGTTGGCCAGCCTTTGGCAATGTTATTTTTAAGGTGGTATCCTGCTGCGCCATAACAAGATTACTTAAGCATAATAAAACTGTTGCAAGCATACATGTAGTTAACCGCATAGTAATTTTATTTTATTGATGAATAATTCCGGTTTCGTCTTATTTAAAAATCACCTGTGCAAAATTGTACAGGTTGTTCCTCCATACCGGCCAGGTGTGCCCGCCGGGATATTCAGAATAACTATATTTTATTTTTAAGTCGTCCAGTTTGCCCAGCATTATCTTACCATTCTTATAGGCAATATCTGCTTCTCCTCCTTCTGAAATCCAGAAAGCTTTTAAATTATTGTTGATTTTATCAGCATTATCTTTTATGAAAGCATATTGTGCGTCTGCTGTTTTATTCATCATTGGTATGATCCAGCCGGAACTAAATACGCCGAGGTAAGCAAACATATCCGTATTATTAATGCCGGTGTACAACGTATGAATGCCGCCGAGAGATAAGCCCGCCAGAGCCCGGTTGTTCGCACCTGTTTTTGCACGGTAATTTTTTTCAATGAAAGGAATAATAGCTTGTTTCAACTCTTTTTCAAATAGCTTCATTCCGTTTTCAATGGCATCTGCGTTAAATCCACCAACGCCAACATTAGCATCAGGCATTACTATCAACATTGGTTTTGCTTTGCCTTCGGCGATAAGGTTATCTAAAATAAGATTCGTTTTACCTTGCATCGCCCAGCCTCTTTCATCTTCGCCGCCGCCATGTAAAATGTATAGTACAGGATATTTTGTATCCACATTGGCATCATAACCAGGCGGTGTATAAATATATATTTGCCGCCATGAATTGGTAACAGTAGAATAATAATCTTTAATTCGGATATCGCCATGTGGTACATTATTAAGTGCATAATAATGGCCACCCATAAACGGTATTTCGATGCCGCTTGCCATACGCCCCATTCCATAAAATGTTTCGCTGGCCGGGTCGGCAACGGCAACGCCGTCAATAATCAAAGAGTAATAATGAAAACCTTCGCTGATGGAATCAGTGGTAACCATCCAATAACCGCTGGTGTCTTTCATCAGGTCATATTTTTTTCCAAGATCTATTTGAACTTTTTGTGCATCAGGTGCTTTGATATGGAAGATCACCCGATGGTCAGCAAGAATTTGGGGATATCCGGCAGATCGTATATTGGTTGCTGCGGGTGCACCTGCAACCGGATATTTTGAAAACGTGGAAGTATCAACGGGTTTAAAAATTAATTGGGAAAACATATATAACCCGTTTTTCCAGACTTTAAATTCATGAAAGCCAGGCTCGATGTAATAGATATGCGGCACATTATTTTTAACGAGATAATCATGTGTTCGTTTGCTAAAAGAAATCAGCCCATCGCTTGCGCCGCAAGATATCCACAGCAGCTTTAATTCGTCTCTTGCTTTCGCAGGATCAGGCACGAGTTGTTCCGGCGTTTTTGTATTAGGAGCCGCAGAGAAGGCGCCAATCCAGGCGAACTTGTCCAGGTTACCCAACCCAAAATTCAGCGATTGGCCGCCACCCATTGAAAGCCCGGCAATTGCACGATGATCCCTGTCTGTATAAACAGGATAATGTTTTTGTATGTAGGGAATAAGGTCATTTAATAAATCTTTTTCAAACGTGGCGAAGGCCTGCACTTTGGCGCTGTCAAAAATATTTCCCACGGCACGATCATCTTTCATAGCCCTGCCATTGGGCAGTACCACTATCATTGGTTCAATTTTACCTTCTGCGTAAAGGTTATCTAAGATCACCTCAGGGTGGCCACCATTCAACCATTCCTTTTCATCGCCACCAATGCCATGTAAAAGATATAACACGGGATATTTTTTCTTTTTTGAAAAACCTGGTGGCGTATAAATTAATGATCGTCGTGTGGTGCCAACGGTTGCGGATTTATAACTTATCGTATCAATTTGTCCATGCAAAATATTTGTAAGAAATGTGTCAAATCCTGGCGGAGCTTGTTTAATAATTTCCTGCGC
>JBDTOV010000090.1:0-20103 GCA_039933035.1 Ginsengibacter sp.
ATTTTGGGATTTCTCATTAATGACCCTGCCTATATACAGAATCCACTGCGCCAGGATCTCTTTCGGGCTGGTCACGCACACGCCGGCATATTACTTATTTTATCTTTAATATCGCTGCTGTATGTTGACGAAGCGAACCTTTCCAAAAGATGGAAACATGTGGTCACCATTTTCATTCCCTCCTCGGCCATTTTATTACCGGCAGCATTTTTCTTTTCTGTTTTAACGCCCGATGCTACGAAGCCAAACGAGATTATAAACCTCGCTTACGCCGGCGCTTCGTTATTAATCATTGGATTGTTGGTTCTTGGTGTTGGCCTGTTAAGGAAAAAAGATTTTCAGAATTGATTTTCTGTAAGACCACGGATGTATCCACATAAAAGTTGAATTCCATTATCTTTAATAAAATGAATGATATGAAACGATCTTCCCGTTGTTTTTTCTTCCTCATTCCATGCATTGTAAATACAACAAACCTGGTGGCACAAAACGATAACCGGCTTGCGTTATTCAATGGTAAAGATCTCAGTGGCTGGGACTCTTATGTAGGTCCACCGTTAGATGATGCCGGCAAAAAAATAAGTGATATCCCGGTTGGTTTGAATAATGATCCTAATCATGTTTTTACAATAGTGGACCAGGGCGGAGAAAAAGTGATTCGCATCTCCGGGGAGAACTGGGGCTGCATTTCAACAAGAAAAGAATATGCGGATTTTCATTTGCAATTGTTTTTCAAATGGGGAACGCTGAGTTGGGGGCAAAAGAAAAATAAAAAAAAGGACAGCGGTTTACTTTACTTTTCGGTGGGGGATAATGGCGCAGATTATGGCGCATGGATGCGCTCCCAGGAATTTCAGATAGAAGAAGGTAACTGCGGCGATTACTGGGGTGTAGCAGGTGGCATGCAGGATATTCCTGCGGTGCAAAATTCAGACAGCAACTATATGTATGATCTTGCAGGGCATCTGTACACTTTTAGCGCGACTAGCAAAGTGGGAAGGCATTGTATGAAACAAGGCGATGCAGAGAAGCCGTCCGGTGAATGGAATACGCTTGACCTGTATTGCCATGGCGATACCAGTGTACATATAATCAATGGAAAAGTAATGATGGTGCTGTATCATTCCAGCCAGTTAGAAAGCGGCCAGGTGTGCCCGTTAGTAAAAGGCAAATTGCAAATTCAATCTGAAGGCGCCGAAATTTTTTACAAGCACATCACGGTGGAACCTCTTGTCGCGATTCCCGCAGGCTTCTTAAAATGAGTAATATTAAATTAGGTAAAAATCAGGCAAAATGGAAGCTGTAAATTTTATAGATTACCTGCAATTGGCGCCACACCCTGAAGGAGGTTTTTTTAAAGAGACCTATCGCGCCGCAGAAAGTATTCCGGCCGTTGCTTTGCCGAAACGCTTCGGAGGTGAAAGAAATTTTTCTACATGTATATACTATCTTCTACAGCACGGAGAACGTTCGGTATTTCACCGCATTAAAAGCGATGAATGCTGGCATTTTTATGCCGGTGATACCTTGCTAATTCATATTATTTATGATGACGGGGAATATGAATGCATCAGGCTTGGAGCAGATATAGCGAAAGGGGAAACATTCCAGTTTGTGATTCCTGCAGCGGCATGGTTTGCTGCTGAGCCTACCGCCAACAGCAGGTTCGCTCTCGCCGGCTGCACGGTTGCTCCCGGATTTGATTTTACAGATTTTGAGATAGCGCGTAAAGAAAACTTATTGTCTTCCTTTCCACAACACAATCACGTTATTAACCGGCTTTGCAGGTAATTTGGCACTTGGCTATTTAAAAAAACATTCTTTATTATTCCCCCCAGGCTGTAATTACGAGATTTCTTTGGCCGCCATAATTACGATGCTCGCACAAATAAATACCCTGCCACATGCCCAATGCAAGCCTTCCATCGCGGATAGGAATTATCACGGAGCTACCGAGTAAAACGGTCTTTAAATGCGCCGGCAAATCGTCACTACCTTCAGTATCATGCTGGTAATCCGGGTCATTCTCCGGTACTATTTTATCAAAATATGTTTCAAAGTCTTTCCTTACTGTGTAATCTGCATTTTCATTAATGCATAAAGAAGCAGAAGTATGCTGAATAAAAACCTGGCAAACGCCTGTTGTAAATTCGTTTAGCCATGGCAGTGATTTTTCGACTTCCCGGGTGATGATGTGAAAGCCTCTTTTTCGCGCGGTTAGTGCCGTTATTTGCTGATGAATTTTCATAAGACTGTATCAATAATATTTGTACAATTTAGCCATAAATACACAGTGTGGCCGTGAGGTAATATCTGAACCTGGAATACAATTCACTTAATTTTGCAGCATGAGCAAAATTCGTATGGCTAATGAAAAAAGGACCTTACCACAGAATGATGTCGCCAGGCCCACGCTAAAAGAGAAATTTGCCGCCCTCGGAAATCTTCCCAGGTTTTTTAAACTGGTGTGGAATACCAATCATTGGTACACGATACTGAATGCCGCATTGCGATTACTCCGTTCGGCAATACCGGTAACTATTTTATATGTAGGCAAACTTATTATAGACGAAGTAATATTATTGAGCAGGGGAACCACTGCGGATCACACCTATTTGTGGAAACTCGTAGCCGCTGAATTTGCGTTAGCCATTATATCTGACGCGTTGAGCCGTGCTACATCTTTAGTGGATAGCCTTCTGGGCGATCTTTTCTCCAACTATACTTCCGTAAAAATTATGGAACATGCGGCCACACTTGACCTGGACCAGTTTGAAGACTCTGCTTTCTATGACAAGCTGGAACGTGCCAGGCAACAAACGGTTGGCCGTACCATCCTGTTGTCGCAGATACTTACACAGGTGCAGGATCTCATTACTATGGCGTTTCTTACGGTTGGCCTAATGGCTTTTAATCCATGGCTGATCTTATTGTTGTTAATAGCGATTGTACCTGCTTTTTTAGGAGAATCCTATTTCAATGACCGCAGCTACGCACTCACCCGCGGACAAACACCGGAACGACGTGAACTGGATTATATGCGGTACCTCGGGGCAAGTGATGAAACGGCAAAAGAAGTGAAGCTGTTTAACCTGTCAGGTTTTTTGATCGACCGCTTTAAAACACTTAGCAATAAATTTTATGATGATAATAAAAAACTTTCCATTAAGCGGGCGTCATGGGGAACTTTATTTGCATTGCTTGGAAGCGCAGGCTATTATGCTGCCTACATTGTTATGATCATAAAGACAGCGGAAGGCGCCCTTACTATCGGTACGCTAACATTTCTTGCCGGCTCCTTTCGCCAGTTAAGAAGCCTGCTCGAAAATATTTTATCGCGCTTTACAAGCGTATCGCAGGGCGCGATTTACCTTCGTGATTTTTTTGACTTTTTTGAAATAGAACCTAAAATTGCGGTGGCGATAAAACCGGTGCCGTTTCCAAATCCAATCAAACAGGGATTTACCTTTGACAATGTTGGCTTTCGCTATCATAACACGGATTCATGGGCTAACAGGCATTTGAGTTTTACTTTGCAGGTTGGTGAGAAACTGGCATTGGTAGGAGAAAATGGCGCTGGCAAAACAACTTTAGTAAAGCTACTCGCACGTTTGTATGAACCTACAGAAGGCCGTATATTGCTTGATGGCATTGATTTGCGCGAGTATGATATTTTGGAGCTCAGGAAGAATACAGGAATTATTTTCCAGGATTATTTGAGGTACCAGATGAGCTTCGCACAAAATATTGCCGTCGGTAATATTGAAGAGCAACATAACCGTCCTTTGATAGAACAGTCTGCTGAAAAAAGTTTGGCGAACCTCCTTGCAGGTAAATTACCTGATCAATATGACCAGGCATTAGGCCGTCGCTTTAATAATGGCGTAGAACTGAGTGGCGGTGAATGGCAGAAAGTTGCTTTGGCCAGGGCTTATATGAAAGAAGCCCAGTTATTAATTCTTGACGAGCCTACGAGCGCTTTGGATGCCCGTGCCGAATATCAGGTTTTTCAGCGCTTCGCGGAATTAACCAGGGGAAAAACTGCCGTGCTCATCTCGCATCGCTTTTCGACTGTACGTATGGCAGACCGCATTCTTGTGCTCGATAAAGGTCAACTTATTGAAATAGGAAGCCATGAAGAACTGCTACGTCAAAATGGAAGATATGCGGAATTGTTTTTATTACAGGCTCAGGGATACAGGTAATTGGATAGAAAATTCTGTGTATTTATCTTCACATTTTTTCCTTTATACCTTTTCTTATTAATAGCCGGTTAATGGGGAAAACTTTACAGAAGCCGGCCAACATAGCTATTTATAATTTTAAATTTCGTAACCGCAGCGAATTTGCAATTACCGACACAGAGCTAAAACTCATAGCTACTGCCGCAATCATAGGCGATAGCAAAATACCAAAAAAAGGATATAAAATCCCCGCAGCTATGGGCACACCGAGCGTATTATAAATAAAGGCAAACAATAAATTCTGATGAATATTTTTCATCACGCCCGCGCTTAATTTTTTAGCTTTTACAATACCATGCAGGTCACCTTTTACCAAAGTGATTTCAGCACTCTCAATAGCTACATCTGTTCCCGTGCCCATTGCTATACCTACGTCAGCCTGCGCCAATGCCGGAGAATCATTAATACCATCGCCGGCCATAGCTACTTTCTTACCTTCAGCCTGTAACCTTTTAATTTCTTTCAATTTATCTTCCGGCAACACTTCTGCCTTGAAACCCGTTAAGTGTAACTCATCTGCTACGGCTTTGGCAGTTCCGGCATTATCGCCCGTTAACATAATAATTTCAATGCCGTTATTCAGTAAATCCTCTATGGCCTTTTTGCTGGTTTCTTTTATTTTATCAGTGATGGTTATATAGCCAATTGCCGATTCATCTATTGAAATATAAGAAACCGTTTTACCGGATTCCTGTTCCTTATTAATCTTCTCTCCGAGTGCCGGTGGTATAGAGGAATGCATTTCTTCCATTAATTTTTTATTGCCCAGCGCTATTATTTTACCATCAACCGTGCCTGTGACACCTTTGCCGGCAATAGCCTTGAAATCTTTGACTGCTGAAAAGGATACATTTTTTTCCTTTGCATGATTTACGATGGCCTGCGCTAAAGGATGTTCACTATATTTATTTAGCGAAGCAATTTTTTGCAACAGGTCATTTACATTAAATCCATCTTCAGCAAATACCTTTTCTACTGATGGCTTTCCTTCCGTAAGGGTCCCGGTTTTATCCACCACCAGGGTGTCTATTTTATTCATTTTCTCCAGGGCCTGGGCATTTTTAATTAAAACACCGGATTGTGCACCCTTCCCTACACCCACCATTACAGACATGGGCGTAGCTAAACCTAACGCACACGGACAAGCGATAATTAGCACTGCTATAGCATTTACAAATGCATAGACGTATTTTGGCTCAGGGCCGAACATAACCCATACAATAAAAGTGATAACAGAAATGGTAACGACAACCGGTACAAAATATTTAGCAATCCTGTCGGTTAGTTTTTGAATAGGGGCCTTGGAACGACTGGCATCATTTACCATTTTTATGATATGCGCAAGCAAAGTTTCTGAGCCAACTTTTTCAGCTTCCATTACAAAGGTTCCTGAACTGTTTATAGTTCCGGAGGTGACCGTATCGTCCACTTTTTTATCGACAGGAATCGGTTCACCGGTAATCATCGATTCATCAATACTACTTTCTCCTTCCACTACTTTTCCATCCACGGCAATTTTTTCTCCCGGCTTTACACGCAACTGGTCGCCTTTCTTTATATCATCAATGGAAATCTTTTTTTCTTCCCCATTAACTAACAATGTGGCTTCTGAAGGAACCAGCTTCAAAAGTTCTTTTATAGCTCCGCTTGTACGGCTATGCGCTTTTGCTTCCAGCAACTGCCCTAATAAAACCAAGGCTATAATTACTGTGGCGGCTTCAAAATACACGAACACCGTTCCGCTTGCTGTTCTAAATTGTGGAGGAAAAATACCCGGAAATAGCATGGCTATTACACTGAATACGAATGCTACACCCGTACCGATTCCTATTAGTGTAAACATATTCAGGTTCCAGGTTATAACAGATCGCCAGGCACGCTGAAAAAACATCCAGCCTGAATAGAACATAACAGGAATCGCCAATGCAAACTGTACCCAATTCCATTTTTCCTGGCTCATGATTTTCATAAGAGGATTGCTGGAAAGCATGTCAGACATAGCAATTATCAAAACAGGAAAGGTAAAAAGCACCGCTATCTTGAATTTTTTTAAAAGATCCTGGTAGGTTTTATTTTCTTCGTCATCTACAGGTTCCACTGGCACCAAATCCATTCCGCAAATAGGACAGGAGCCCGGCGCATCTCTTATAATTTCCGGATGCATCGGGCAAGTGTACTTTTTCTTATTGACGGCAGCGGCGTGTACTTTTTCCAGGTTCATTCCACATACCGGGCAACTGCCAGGCTTATCATATGTCTTGTCGCCTTCACAATGCATGGGACAATAATAGGTACCTTGACTATCTCCTTTATGTGGGTCACCGGCAACAATGGCTGGTTTCCTTTCTTGCGGGTGATCGTGACCGTTAGTGGTATTTTGTTTATCGCCAAGCTGATATTTTGGATAATCTTTTAAGGCTAATCGTAACCGGTCAGTTGAGATAGGGTCTTTCATATCAATTACCGCCTCGCCATTGGGCAAATCAATTGAAACGTTTTTTACTCCTTCGACTTCGGATAATAATTGCTTAACTTTCGCCTTACAGCCTGAGCAAGACATCCCGGTTACTCCATAGATATGTGTCATTTTTAATTTTTTATTGAATTGACACAAAGGTAGATTAGTATGAAAGCTTCACTGTTACACAATTCTGTAATAGAGTTATAACATTTACAGGTCTTCTATATTTTTTCTCCTGTTTTGTCGTAAAGATTTGTAAAAGGATGGGGTAAGCCCCGTTTGTTTCTTGAACTGGTTAGATAGATAAGCGACGCTGCTGTATCCAAGTCGATCGGCAATTTGAGAAAGTGACAACTCATCATACTTCAACAATTCTTTTACCTTCTCAATTTTTTGCGCAATAAAATATTTTTCAATTGTAGTGCCTTCCACTTCTGAAAAAAGATTACTTAAATAATTATAATCAAGATGAAGCTTACTACTTATATGATTGGAAAAGGTAGTGTTAAGCTGGCTATCAGAATAATGTACCAAATCAACAATTGTATTTTTTATCTTTTCAATAAGCCTGCTCTTCTTATCATCAATTAATTCAAAACCGAATGATTGTAAAATGATATTGAGTTCATTTTTCTGTACATCGCTTAATTCTTCTTCCGTTTCAACTTCTCCCAGTTCTATATTTTTCGGATGAACACCAAATTTAATAAGCTGATCTTTTACAACCATCTTGCAACGGCTGCAAACCATATTCTTGATATACAATTTCATTTTGTAAAATTATACTTTGTATTCTATAACTTTAATTACGACCTCCGTGAAAAGCTTATGTCAAAATAACTTGCCGTCATTAAAAGAATATATTTTGGTCAATTCCCAAGCAATTTTCGCAGAACATTTGCTATCAACAAAGGGGGGCTTTGGCAATTAAAAGAACATACGCTCGTGACTGGTGAAATATTTATTGAAACGATTGATGTGAAATGGCCGCTTGAATAAATTTATGAAGAATGCAAATTGTAGAAAGCGTACGCTCAATTACAATTTGATCTCTTCATCGTTCTTATCATAAAAATGAAACTCGGTAAGATGATAGTTACTGTTGGGCTTTATGGTAATCTTTTGCTTGTATTTCCATCTCCAGGCAAGGCGTTTGGAAGGGAATCCCTTCGTGAGATAGGCATGCAGAATCGGGTGTACTTCAATAGTAAGCCCTGTATGCTTTTGCATAACCAGGTAGCTAAGGTTTTTTTCAATCTCATCTTCCAATACGAGTGTGGAAGAAATTTTTCCGGTACCATCACAGCTTGGGCATACTTCAGATGTGTTGATGGTCATCTCGGGCTTCATTCGTTGCCGCGTTATTTGCATCAGGCCAAATTTACTGATAGCCAATACCGCATGCTTTGCCCTGTCGGCACGCATGAAACTGTCCATTTGTTCGGCAAGCCTTTTTTTATTTTCAAGCAGTTTCATGTCAATAAAGTCAACCACTATTATTCCGCCGATGTCCCTTAGGCGGAGTTGCCTCGCGATTTCTGCTGCTGCTTCAAGGTTGGTTTCAAAAGCATTTTGCTCCTGGTTATTGCTTACACTTTTGTAGCCGCTGTTTACATCAATTACGTGCAGCGCTTCCGTGTGTTCAATAATGAGATATGCACCACTCGGCAGGTTTACGGTTTTACCAAAGGAAGCCTTTACCTGCCTTGTAATCCCATAACTGTCAAAAATGGGTGAACCATTACTGTGGAAAGAAAGTATTTCCATTTTTTCCGGTGCGATTCTCTGGAGGTATATTTTTGTGTCGTTAAAAATGTTCTTATCATTTACAACGATTTTATTAAAATCTTCAGTGAGCAGGTCGCGAAGTATGCTATTCGTTTTACCTTCTTCGCTCATGATTTTGCAGGGAGCTATCGCACCGCTTAAATTCTTCTGAATATTTTTCCAGGTATTTATAAGGGAAAGTAAATCTTCATGCAATTCTGTCGTATGTTTCCCTTCCGCCGCAGTACGCACGATTACGCCAAAGTTTTTGGGTTTAATGGCTTCTATTATTTTTTGAAGCCTCTTTCTTTCTTCAGAAGAATGAATTTTTCTTGATACAGCGATTATATCATTAAAAGGAGTAAGCACTACAAATCTCCCTGGTAGCGAGAGTTCACAACTCAGGCGTGGGCCTTTAGCAGCAATTGGTTCCTTTAATATTTGTACGAGAATGTTAGGCTTTCCACTCAGAACTTCTGATATCTTACCTGTCTTTATGATTTCCGGCTCTGCACTTAATGAAGGAAAATCAAAAGCCGGTTCGGCTTTATCATTTAGCGCAATCCTTGTGAATTTAAGAATAGAACGCACATACGGACTCAGGTCAGTATAATGTAGAAAGGCATCTTTTTCAAAACCAACATCTACAAAGGCGGCATTGAGACCAGGAATTAATTTTTTGACCTTGCCGAGGTACAAATCGCCTACGGCAAAACTCGCATTTGCATTTTCATTGTGCAATTCCACGAGTTTTTTATCCTCCAACAAGGCTATTTCCACCGCCTGTGGGGCAGCGTTTATAATAAGTTCCTTATTCAACTTAAAGTCTTTTAAGTAATTTCTTATCTACACAGAAGGAATATCAGGCAAATCCGGGCATACCGTTACAGGGAAGCAAAATTAAGATTTTACTTCTTTTTATGGCGATTTTTTCTTAAACGTTTTTTACGTTTATGAGTGGCGATTTTATGACGTTTTCTCTTTTTACCACAAGGCATAGGTGACTTTTTTAAATAATTTATAATAAGACGCGTTAAAACACACTTATTTTAACGAATCAATGTTCAACAATATTATATGCGTGGTTAATTAAGGCCCGGTATTTAATGCTTTAATTCTTTCATCCACCTCTTTACTAAATGCAGGGTTGTTTACCAACTGCTTGCTATGTTCGTACCACTTTACAGCATCCTTTTTATCACCTGTGCCGGCATAAGCATCTGCAAGCCAGGAAACTGCTTCAAGATTTTGCGGGTCAAAAGTCACCACTTTATTCAATCTTTCTACCGCCTTGTCATACTGCCGGGAAATTACTGCCCCAATACCCAGCACCATCTGGGCCTGCATATTGTTTGAATCTTTTCTAACCACTTCAAGCAATTGCTGAATTCCCTTCATAGTTTGCTGCGGATCTCCAATCATCCCCTGCCCATACACATAACAACTACCCAGGCCTACTTTTAAATTATCATTATCAGGATCCAGTTTCAACGCTCTCTCAAAGAGGTTTGCTGCTGTCCCTGCTTCCCATGATTTTAACGCCACGCTATCTTCCCTCCTCATGTTCTCTAAAATCAAACGGGCAGCAAAGGTGAGGTTTTTTTCCGAATTATCCAATTTGGCTGCTTCACTTAAATAATAGGCATAAGGTGCGAATACTCCAACGGAATCTTTCCAAAAGGTGGCAAGTTGTGAAAATTGCTTTTCAGCTTGAATTTTTACATCACCACGGCTGATGTCATTCTCAATCTTCGAGACAAATATAAGTTGCGATGGAGTGAGTTGCTGCTTTTCACGCGCAATAGCGGCTTCTATATTAAAAACGGGTGCTACCTGTTCCGAATGAGGAAATTCGGGTTTTGTGGTGGTGGTCTTTCCAAATAATAAAAGCACAAATAAAAGGATCAACCCGGCTGCTGCGAGAAAAATTCGTTTAATCAATTTTAAATGAGGGAAGGTTTTTTGATCCCGTGCAAAAGTACAATTATTGTGGCTTCCGGTTGTGATTCCTTTCTTTTATATCCTGCACAAATTCTTTGGCGGGTTTAAAAGCCGGAATGTAATGCTCCGGTATTTCTACGGCAACATTTTTCTTAATGTTCCTGCCGATTTTAGCTGCTCTTTTTTTTGTAATAAAACTGCCAAACCCCCTGATGTAAATATTTTCTCCCTGGGCAAGTGATTCTTTCACTTCTTTAAATAAGGTTTCCAGTGTTACCAAAACATCTACTTTTGGTATACCCGTTTTGTCTGAAATCTGATTGATAAGATCTGCTTTTCTCATTTTGTTGTTTTGAGTTGGGTTATAAATTGAAGTCCAAATGAAAAAATGTTAAACCAGGTTAGCACAAATTTATATTCTTTAATTTATATTCATCCTGAATATATAGACTTCTTTAGTTACTATATATCAGTGCTTTTGTTTACACATTTGATATTTAATGAAAAATAAGAAATTTTTTTTTGAAATGTTACTAAAATGGAACAGAACTCAAAATAAAAGGGAAATGCCGTGGAAAGGAGAAAAAAATCCTTACAAAATCTGGATAAGTGAAATTATTTTACAACAGACCCGCGTACAACAGGGATTGGCCTATTATAATCGCTTCATAAGAGCGTGGCCTGATATTACAAGTCTCGCCGCGGCATCAGAGCAGGAAGTATACAAACTTTGGGAAGGATTGGGTTATTACAGCCGGTGCAGGAACCTGATTGCTTCGGCAAAATATATTAATGATACCCTTGGCGGTCAATTTCCGGAAAAATATGAAGACATCCTGTTACTTAAAGGAATTGGCAGTTATACTGCTGCCGCCATCGTTTCTTTTGCTTTTAACCAGCCTTATGCCGTTTTAGATGGAAATGTTTTTAGGGTGCTCGCAAGGTTTTTTGGAATTCGAATTCCTGTTGACTCCCTGGAAGGGAAAAAAATATTTAAAAATCTTGCACAGGATTTGGTTGATAAAAAAAATCCTGCAACCTATAACCAGGCCATCATGGACTTTGGAGCAGTTATTTGCAAGCCTATGCAGCCGCTGTGCCACGAGTGTCCACTGCAAAAAAATTGTTTGGCTTTTCAAAAAGACCAGGTGGCTACGTTGCCAATAAAAGAAAAAAGCATAAAGAAGCGTGAACGCTTTTTCAATTATATAATAGTGGAACACAATAAAAGAATTTATGTACAACAAAGAGGGGAAAAAGACATCTGGCAAAATTTATATGAGTTTATATTGTTAGAAGCAAAAAGCATTTTACCTGCAGAAGAATTTTTACAAGAAACAAAATTTACTTCCCTTTTTAAGGGCCATAATTATAAGGTGACCAAAATTTCCAAATCTTTTAGTCAAAAACTCACCCACCAAACTATAACGGGCCGGTTTTTTCATGTTACCATAAAAACTGCCGGAATTCCGTTACACAAATATCGACTGGTATCCACGAAAGAGTTAGCAATGTTGCCTTTTCCTAAATTTATCACTGCATATTTGAAAGATTAAAATGTATCTTTAAATTTGTTTCGTATCAAACAGTTAAAGGAAATAACAAGTATTTTATGAGGGGTGTAAACAGAGTGGTGCTTATTGGTAACCTGGGGAAGGATCCCGACATTCAGTACCTGGAAGGAAATATTCCTGTAGCGAAATTCCCTTTAGCTACTACGGAAACCTATAAAGACAAAACCGGAAAATTAATTTCACAAACAGAATGGCATAATGTAGTGCTGTGGCGCGGCCTCGCAGAACTGGCCCAAAAATACCTGCATAAAAGCAGTCTTGTGTATATTGAAGGCCGACTGAAAACGAGATATTGGGAAGACAGGGACCACAATAAAAAAGTGGCTACAGAGATCGTTGCTGACAACCTCATCATGCTGGATAAACGCACAGATAGTGGCCAGCCTGCCGGGGAAGGAGGTCATGAAAATATACCGGGGACCGACATTCCACCAATAGATGATGGCTCAGAAAAACTTCCTTTTTAAAAAACCAGGTGTTTGTTTCTATAGTCATCCGCATCTTTAACTAAAATTATTTGCTTTGGATTATCATTCGGCGATTCATAACAATCATTATCTCTTTACTTTCCTGGCAATACATCCTGCCGCCGCTACTATACTACTTTTCACTGTTGTTATTCTTTTCTTTATATCATTTTTGGTAGCCGGCTCTGAAGTAGCCTTTTTTTCGCTGACGCTGAAAGATATCAATATGCTTAAAACACGGCAGCAGCCATCTTACCGAAGAATGGTCACCTTGCTGGAAAATCCTAAAATACTGCTGGCGACCATGTTGATTGCCAACAGCCTTGTAAACATTGGAATCATTCTAATATCAAACGTGCTGATGAGCAGTTGGATTGACAGCCTTGGGTTACACATTGTGCTGGAGTTCGCCATAAAAGTAATCGTAGTTACCTCCCTGATCGTTATGTTTGGTGAAGTGTTGCCCAAGGTGTGGGCCACACATCATAAAATCTGGTTCGCAGCGACCTCTTCGCTCATTATTGAGATTTTTTATACTATTTTTTATCGTATCAGCAGCAAGATGGTAAAACTGAGTGATTCAATTGAAAAAAAGTTTCACTCCGGCTCCTCGAGGATGGATGAAACGCAGCTTGATTATGCTATTGATCTTTTGCCTGACCATGAAGCTACCAGTGAAGAAAAACAAATTTTAAAGGGCATAAGGAAATTTAGCAACACCACTGTAAAGCAAACAATGCGTACTCGACTTGACGTTAGTGGTATTGAACTCAATACTTCTTTTCGTAACCTGATAAATAAAGTGGAAGAAATGCATTATTCCAGGTTACCGGTGTATAAAAATAATCTTGATGAAATTACAGGCGTAATTCACACTAAGGATCTGTTGCCCTATCTTGACCAGGAGGAATTTGACTGGCTTCCCCTAACGCGGCCTGTTTTCTACGTTCACGAGCAAAAACTGATTGAAGACCTGTTGCAGGATTTCAGAAATAAACGCATTCACCTTGCCGTAGTGGTGGATGAATTCGGAGGAACTTCGGGAATAATAACCCTGGAAGATGTCATGGAAGAAATTATAGGCGACATCCAGGATGAATTTGATGATGAGGAAAGCGTAAATAAAAAATTAGATGATTTCAATTACATATTTGAAGGAAAAATAATGATCAATGATGTATGCAAGGCGTTGCACATCCCGTCAAATACATTTGATAAAATCAGGGGAGACAGCGATTCCCTCGCCGGGCTGGTACTTGAAATTGCCGGTGCATTCCCACAGGTAAATGAAAATGTGGTAGCAGGAAATTTTACTTTTATTCCGCTGGAAATAAATAAAAACCGTATTGAAAGGGTAAAAGTCACACTGAAAAAAAATGAAGATCTTCAACCCGGTTAGTATGAAAAATAAGATTTCCGTACGATGCCTTCTATTATTTTTTTTCCTTGTTTTGTTTGCAAGTTGTAACTCAACCTATACTTCTAAAAAAAAGGGCTATTATAAAATTGACTTCCCCAAAAAAGAATATGTAAAATTCGATAAGCCGGGTTTTCCCTATTCTTTTGAATACCCCGCCTATGCAAGAATAGAAAGGGATTCAGCTTATTTCGATAGCAATACCGAAAATCCTTATTGGCTCAATGTTGATTTCCCTTCATTCAATGGAAAAATTTTTATCAGCTATAAAGTAATCGGGGGCACTTCTATGTATAAAGTAAAAACACCGGGCGGAAAGTACCGGGATTCCCTGGGGAATAATACTTTTCAAAACATGGTTAGTGACTCCTATAAGCTTACTTATAAAAATGATATAAAAGCATATTCTATCCAGGACAGCGTAATGCATACGCCACACCGTATCACGGGTATTTTTTTCCGGCTAACCGGGAGTGTGGCTACGGCCAGGCAATTTTTCATATCAGACTCCATACATAATTTTTTAAGAGGCGCCTTGTATTTTGATGCCACCCCGAATGAAGACTCGCTCCGGCCTGTTAATAATTTTTTAGAAGCAGACATGAAGCATCTTATCAATACCCTTCAATGGAAATGAATTGAATTGTTTACTGGTGTATTGCTGATTGGTTTTACTGCCGGAAAAACAAACCATCACGGTACAATAGACCATTCATCTTCGGAACAGATTTAATTAATAAATTATTGGCTAATTAATATTGTAAGGTGCGGGACAAATCCGAAGGGTGAAACTATTGTAGAAAAGAGAAGAGGATATTATAATGCGGAACCCCGAGGGTGACATTTTAAATGTTCGTCACGACGATCTAAACGGGGAAAATCACCTTAAAAAGAAAATGTTCACGTAGGAATATCTTGAAGTTTTGAAGAAATTTGAGGGGAAATGTAACACAAAATATTTTGTTTAAATGGTATGATTCGCTATCAACCCTTCACGCCACCTCTACAGGGTTACCTTTAATGTATTGCTGCTTTCTACTACAATCGTAACAGCCTTTCAGGGTTATACAATTGCGATCAATTCTCGAAAATTATTAAACCCGGTATCTTCCGGTAGCTCAAAATATTAATAACCTACCCATGTAACTTTTCAACCTATTAAATTTCCTCCCATTATCTTTGCTGCATGATACAAATTGGTGACGTTTTAATAAGTGACCAGGTAATTGAAGAGCATTTTGTATGTGACCTTGTAAAGTGCAAAGGCGGTTGCTGCGTGGATGGAGACGCCGGAGCGCCGCTTGAAAATAGTGAACTGGAAGAGATTAACAATGCTTATGTATTAGTGCTTCCCTACCTTACCCCCGAATCCAGGAGGGAACTGGAACGGCAAGGGAAATATGTTTATGATAAAGAATTTGGCTGGGTAACGCCAACTGTTAGTTCGGGCATGTGCGCTTACGGAATTACCGATGCAAAGGGCATTGTAAAATGCGGTATAGAGCATGCGTATAATGAAGGTAAAATACAGTGGCGCAAACCTCTAAGCTGCCATTTATTTCCGGTACGGATTAAGAAAAGTAAGCGTAGTAAGGCTGACCTGGTTAATTATGAACCACGCGAAGATCTTTGTAAAGCCGCCTGCACATTGGGTAAAAAATTAAAAGTGCCGGTACATGTATTTCTCAAAGATGCGCTCATAAGAAAATATGGCCCCGATTTTTATGACGCTTTGTGTGTAACCGCGGAGTACCGTTTGGCTAAAATATAATTGTTGTATTGATAAATTTTGATCCGTATTTATGAAAAGATTTTTCCTGTTTTTGTTCATCGCTTCACTTGCCATTTCTTCCTGCACAGTAAATAAGGCCAGAATTGACAATGATCTTAAAAAATATTTTGATTCAGCCCATGTGGATGGATGCTTTTCTTTTATGGATAATGCCACGGGCGAAATCACCGTTTATAACATGCAGTTGGATACACAAAGAGTTTTGCCGGCATCGACTTTTAAGATTGTAAATTCTTTGATTGGCCTTGAAACCGGAAAAATTACAGATGGTAACATGATAATAAAATGGGATGGTATAAAAAGATGGAACGATGACTGGAATAAAGACCTCACCATGGAAGAAGCGTTCAGGGTTTCGGCGGTGCCCTATTACCAGGAAGTAGCCCGGAGGATCGGGAGAGATACGATGCAACTTTGGATTGATTCGCTGCATTATGGAAATATGGATATCAGCGGCCCGATAGATACTTTCTGGCTTAATAATTCATTGAAGATTTCCCCGGATGAACAATTGGGGCTTTTATATAAACTGTATTTCGATAAACTTCCCTTTAGCAAGCGTTCGCAGCAGATTGTTCGTGATGTAATGTTACAGGAAAATAATACCCTGTATAAGTTAAGCTATAAAACCGGTTGGGGATTTGATGAACAAAATCATGCGGTAGGCTGGGTTGCTGGCTGGATCGAAGAAAACCGTCATGTTTACTTTTTTGCAACCCTGGTAAAATCACCGGATAAAAATATTGATATGAAAACGGTGCGGATGCACATAACCACAGGTATTTTGACAAATCTTGGTTTCTTTAAAGGGGAAAAATAAATATCCTCTCCTTGTCCACTCCTTGTTCGGAAGGAGGAACTCGGTGTTCGGAAGAAGGTCCGTGTTCAGAAGCTCGAAGGTCCGTGTTCAGAAGCTCGAAGTCGGTGTTCCGAAGGTCGAAGTCGGTGTTCGGAAGGTCGGGCTCGGTGTTCGGAAGGTGGAACTGGGTGTTCGGAAGGGCTCGACTCTAAAAGAGTGGAACCCGACTCTCAGTACCCTCTGGAAGTCAGGCAGGCTTGCCGCAGATCCGCCTATCGGGGGGAAGGTAATCGGAACTGCAGAGGACGAATAAACCTGCTGAAAAACGGTCCCTCTTATCTATTTTTATTTTGGAACGGTTGCCAACCTTTAAAAGGTTGGCAACCCCGGGAACCCCGATGGCTTTATTACACAGTAGGCAATTTATACCCGTTATGATATTCCTTCATAAAATATTCCTTGTTTATGGCGTCATCAGTAAATTGTTCTTTTGCGGCATCCCATGCTAATTTTTTACCGCTGCGGTAGGCGATGTTTCCCATCTGCGCAACGGTAGCTACGTGGGCCCCGGCTTGTATGGGGCAATGCAGGTCTGCGAATTTCCGGGACTTCACAACATCCACGAAATTGACCCAGTGCTTTTCGAGACCATTATCGGTTGAGGGCGCAAAGGGCTTACTTACTTTACTTTTACTTTGCTTTTCTTCTATCACCTCCCAGCCGCCGCGGTTAAGAATGAGGGTACCATTGTTACCAATGTAAGCAATGCCATGGTCGCGACCATAAGAACCGTTATCAATGCCCATTGCGGAGTCCCACACCATGTTAAACCCGTCAAATTCATATAGAGTAGTGAGGGTATCGGGGGTTTCTTCATACAATTCAGGATAGGCAAAGCGGCCACCCAATGCGGACACTGATTTGGGCGTAGGCGACTTCATACCGAGTAATCCATAATCCAACAGGTGAACGCCCCAATCGGTCATCAGGCCACCGGCATAATCCCAAAACCAGCGAAAATTAAAGTGAAAACGGCTTGAATTAAAAGCCCTGGTGGGTGCGGGGCCGAGCCACATCGCATAGTCAACGCCGGCAGGAGGCGCAGTATCCGGAACAACCGGCCCGGGTTTCATCCATCCCTGGTAACACCAGACTTTTACAGTCCGTATATTGCCGAGCACACCGCTTTGTACATAATCCACGGCATCTTTAAAATGCTGCTGGCTGCGCTGCCACTGCCCACATTGCACCGCCTTACGATACCGCTCCTGGGCCGCTACCATCGCCCTGCATTCACCAATGGAATTGCCTACGGGCTTTTCGCAATATACATCTTTGCCTGCCGCACAGGCATCCATCATAATGAGTGCGTGCCAATGATCTGGTGTGCCGATAACCACTGCATCCACCTCTTTGTTATCCAGCAATTGCCGGTAATCGCCGTAGGTTTTTACCTTCGACGCGTCTTTATTCATTTTGGTAAGATCTTTCAAACGGTTGGCGATAACGTTTTTATCTATATCGCATATAGCCACCAGGTTTACGCCGGGTACTTTCAGGGCTGCCGATACATCGGCACAGCCCATACCATTTACGCCAATCGCCCCGATATTTAACTGGTCACTCGGCGCAACGCGGTTTTTAAAAATCGCAAAGGCATTGTTATCAATCGCTGATACCAACAAGCTGCCGCCGGCGATGGCAGCAGAATTCTGTAAAAATTTTCTGCGGGAATTCATTGTATAAATTTATAATTGAAAATATGGAGAGAAAGGCAAATAATCATGGATCAAGTATCAAGCTTTTTATAAATATAGAAATAATCAGCAAAAAAAACATTGATAATTACATTTGTATTTATTTTTTAGTAAATAAGTAAGCCAACATGAATGTAATTAAAATGTAAAAAACATCGTATTTGAGAAAAAAATTCTTACATTAAGCCGGAACGGTTAATTTTTACCCCGGCAACAATGCCATAATATTTGTTCATTTTTTATTTAAAACCGAGACATGAATTTTTGGAACCGAATTTTATTTGGAAACCCTCTTAACGATTGGGCAATAGCGATTGGAATTATCGTAGTATCATTTGCACTTATTAAAATTTTAAAAGGTCCCGTAATTAAGAAATTAAAAAAGTGGTCTCGTAAAACAACAATTACTTTTGATGATTTTCTTGTATTGGCCATTGAAAAGTCGGTAATACCTTTTCTATATTTTGCAGCCATATTTGGGGCGTTTGACTACCTGACATTTAATACCCGTACCACGCATATTGTAGAGGTTGCCAAATTATTTATCATTACTTATTTTATTCTAGGCCTGGTAACTTCTGCTATTCAATATTCAATTTTCACGTTCCTTGAAAAGCAGGAAAATAGCGACGTAAAGAAAAAACAAGCAAGCAGCCTCGTTATTATCTTAAAAGGTGTTGTTTGGATATTAGGCCTTGTTTTTCTTGTAAACAATCTTGGATATAACGTTACCACCATTATTACCGGCCTTGGCATAGGCGGTATAGCCATTGCCCTGGCGGCGCAGGCGGTACTGGGAGATTTCTTCAGCTATTTTGTAATCTTCTTTGACAGGCCTTTTGAAATAGGCGACTTTATAATAGTTGACGATAAAATGATCGGGGCAGTTGAATATATTGGTATAAAAACTACGAGAATCAGGGCCATCAGTGGGGAGCAAATTGTTTGTTCCAATAAAGACCTTACAGACTCAAGAGTACATAATTATAAGAAAATGATGCGGCGCAGGGTGGTGTTTAGTATTGGTGTAATCTATCAAACTACCGCCGGTCAGATGAAGAAAATACCAGGAATTATCAAATCAATTATAGAAAATACGGAGAATGCAGCATTCGACCGGAGTCATTTCTCTGCATTTGGGGATTTTAGCATGAATTTCGAAACGGTGTACTTTATAGAGGGCCCTGATTATAATGCGTACATGGATGCACAACAAAAAATTTACCTGGAAATACTGCAGGCGTTTGAAAAAGAAAAAATTGAATTTGCGTATCCTACCCAGACTTTGTTTGCCGGCAATGCCTTTGTACAACAGAAGAAAGAAAAAAGTATCCAAGAAAATAATGGCTCTGTAAGTAAAGCATCGGAACATACAATTGCCAGCTAAGGTATTCTAAATGCCCCTCCCGGTTTTACCCACCGGTTTGCGGGCTTATCTTCCTGTATTTTGTTCCGGTATAGTCTACAAAATCCGGTTCAATCCCCTGTTGGCGAATCAAAGTTTGTATCTGCTCCTGTGGTGTATGGAGTGATAATTTAATTGTAAGGCAATGTCCCTGGGTGTAGCCGCCCAAAGCGAACCATCGTAACCAATAAAGGTAATTTCAAATGACAATTCATCGCCGGTTTTTGAAGAGAGATAATCAAACCATAATTGCACACTTTTAGTCCATTCCTTTTCAAGGGTATCAAAATTATATACAGGTTCCCACCAGCTCAATTTTTCATAGCCTGGATTTTTACAAACCCGTGCCAGCCATTTATATTGGCAATTGATTAAATGGCTGAACAACTTTATGCTTTCACATTGGTCGGGGAGCTGTGCTATTTTTTCAATAATTTAATATTGGTGGCGTTGTTATATTCAAATGTTTCAATTAAATA
>JBDTOV010000091.1:0-20100 GCA_039933035.1 Ginsengibacter sp.
ACCCAGCTAAAGAAAACACAATCCCAACTCATTCAATCAGAAAAAATGGCAAGTCTTGGTGAACTCACCGCAGGCATCGCTCATGAGATACAAAACCCGTTAAACTTTGTAAACAATTTTAGTGAAGTGAATAAAGAATTACTTAATGAACTAAATGAAGGAATAGAAAAAGGGAATTATGAAGATGTAAAAACAATTGCAAAAGATATTACAGATAACGAAGAAAAAATAAATCATCACGGCAAGCGTGCCGATGCCATTGTAAAAGGAATGCTCCAACATTCAAGGCAAACAAAAGGTGTAAAAGAACTTACAGATATTAATGCACTGGCAGATGAATACCTTCGTCTATCCTACCACGGTATGAGAGCAAAGGATAAAACATTCAATGCAGAGCTAAAAACTGATTTCGATAATTCAATTGGTAAATTGAATATCATTCCGCAGGATATAGGAAGGGTATTATTGAATTTATACAACAATGCTTTTTATGCTGTGAATGATAAGAAGAAAAGTGCTGACGAAAGCTATCAACCTACTGTATCGGTTCAAACAAAAAAAATAAATGATGAAATTGTGATTAGAGTTAAAGATAATGGCAACGGCATTCCACAAAAAATAGTTGATAAAATATTTCAACCCTTTTTTACTACAAAACCAACAGGTGAAGGAACAGGATTAGGTTTGAGTTTGAGTTATGATATTGTAAAAGCGCATGGGGGAGAGATAAAAGTTGAGAGCAAAGAAAACGAAGGAACACAGTTTATCATTTTATTACCCGCGTAAAATGTTATTGTTAAATTAGTTCAAAGTGGCAATAAAAAGTAAACGAACTCAGTAAAGATTGATTTAATTTTATAGCCATCAGTTCTTTCATTATATCTGCGTAATTAAAATTGTTTTTTTATGAAATTTTCATCAACAATTCCCAGGAGAAAATTTTTAAAAATATCAGCCATCTCAGGGACGTTCCTTGTATTAGGCTACGTATCGATCTTTGGGAAAGAAGCTACAATCGTAAATCTTGATCTGCAGGACGACAGCACAGAATCAGAATTGAGTCCCTTTATTTTTATAGATAGTAAAGGCAAAATAACCCTGCTGAATCATCGTCCTGAAATGGGCCAGGGAACCTTCGAGGCAATTCCCATGATCATTGCGGAAGAACTGGAAGTGGATATGGATACAATCAACATCATGCCATCACCTGCCGACAGATCAAAGTACGGCAACCAGATGGTGGTGGGCAGCCAAAGTATTCATGGTAACTACGACCTGATGAGAAAAGTGGGCGCTTCCGCAAAAGAAATGTTTATCAGTGCGGCCGCTGCCAAATGGAATATCCCTGTGGAAAAATGTTATGCTAAAAGTGCAACAGTCTTCAACAGAAATAATAATGCTTCTTTTAGTTATGGTGATTTAGTTGCTGATGCAAAAAAATTACAGGCTCCTGAAAATCCTGTATTAAAAGATCCAAAAGACTTTACCATAATTGGCAAATCTTTTCCAAGAAAAGATATTCCATCGAAGCTAAACGGGGCTGCTCAATTCGGAATGGATGTCGAGGTCCCCGGCATGTTATACGCATCTGTCGAACGCTCCCCGGTAATGCTTGGAAAGCTGGTAAGCTTTAATGATGAAAAAGCCAAAGCTGTTAAGGGCGTAAGGTATGTATTAAAAACCCAGCGGGAAGTTTTTGGCCAGGTCCGTGCAGGCGTAGCCGTTATAGCAGACAATTATTGGGCAGCATTGCAGGGAAGAAAAGCATTGGAAATACAATGGGACGATGGCAGCCTGGATACATGGACTACACAGAAAATAATGGAAGATTATGCAACTGCCTCGCATCAGCCTGCTGAAGTGTTTGAACACAACGGTGATTTTGAAAAAGCGTTTGCGAATGCACCTGTTTCAATAGAAGCTTCTTATAATACGCCCTACCAGGCACATGCTCCTATGGAGCCGATGAACGCAATTGTAAGCGTGAAAAAAGATAGTTGCGAATTCTGGGGTTCAACACAAAATCCCAACGGGATGAGAGATTTTTTGTCGCGGAAATATAATATTCCCGGCGATAAGGTGAAGATCAATTACACATTCATGGGTGGCGCATTTGGCCGTAGGTCCCTGACAGATGTTGTGGAAGAGGCAGCAGATCTCTCATCAAAAGTTGGTGCGCCGGTGAAAGTAATCTGGACAAGGGAAGATGATATTTCACAAGGTCCGTTCAGGGCTTGCTCATTGAATATTTGTCGCGGCGCTGTTGACCATGATGGTAATCTTGTTTCACTGGAACACAAAGTAATTTGCCAGGATATTCGTAATCAAAACGGCAATGATCCGAAACCAACTGGTGGAATTGCCGGAGGCATCAATACAGAATACGCCTTTGCCAATTATAAAATTAGCGGCATATTACGGAAATTATATATCCCCATTTCTTATTGGCGTTCCGTTTATCATTCCACCAATTGTTTTGCGCATGAATCTTTTATGGATGAACTTGCCTATGCTGCAAAAAAAGATCCATTGGATTTCAGGCTATCCTTACTTAAAAAACATAAGCGATATACCGGGGTATTACAGGAAGTTGCCAGGCGGGCCGACTGGTATTCACCGCGTGAAAAAGATACCGGGAAAGGTGTTGCGATCGTTGAACGTTCCGGTGCTTTTGTAGCGATGGTAGTGGAAGTGAAGAAACTGAATGGCCAGGTGAAGGTTACAAAAATTATTGCTGCCATTGATTGCGGTACCCCCGTTAACCCGGATATTATTAAGGCGCAAACAGAAGGCTGTGTCGTAATGGGATTAACAGCTGCCTGCCAGGGCGGATTGACAATTGCCGGGGGAAAAGTTGTAGAACAAAATTTTAATACGTATAAAATGCTTCGCATGGAAGATAGCCCTGGGACAGAAGTGTACGTTATATCCAGTACAGAACATCCCGAAGGTGCAGGGGAAGCAGGATTACCAACGGTAGCTCCTGCATTAACCAACGCTATTTTTGAACTGACAAAAAAACGGATTCGTTCTTTGCCATTTAATATGGAGACATTGCTGGCCTGATTGTATTGGGCAGCAATCAAAAAAGTTTATTCCGGTTAGTCCGATACGCGGTGCCGTTTCCTGTGCCGCTTGTTGGCTTCAATATTTGGCAGAGAACAGGGAATGAAATGCTAATCATTCAAACTTTACCGCGAAACAGAAAAGTCACTCCATGTTCATTGCATTACGGTTATGCGTAGACGCATTGGGCAATATAAGGTTACCGTTTCTCCGGCTATTTTTCGCCCTCGGCAATAACAGAATGATGGCTGCCATAAAACAGGCATTGTTTTTTCAGTAAGGATTGAAAAAATATATATGAGCCACGCATTTATAAGAGAAATTGAAGAACAGATGTTGCATGAAGTAACGCCTGCTTTACAGGCATTAATGGTGTATTTAGCAAAAGAAAACAATGGAATCAGCCTATATGAACTTATGAAATGAATTCTATGGATCTCCAAAATGGAGGTTGGTTCATGTGATGAGCAATGGACTTTCGTATAGCCGGGACCAGGAAAATAAATGGTATGTAGTATAACCATCGCTAAAATTGGTAGACATAAAGTGAGTAAAGGATTGCTTTTCGTAAAGCTACGTCACTCCGTTCCGGTAATAAAGCAGGCGTTCCAATATATTAAAATACAGTACTTACTTATCAAAAAACTAAGGAGACGTCTGCGACATGGGTAACTAAACGGAAATTTATCACCACCGCACCGGATTATTTTTTTAGCGTAACATTGTTATAAAATTAGTTAGCTATGATAATGAAAAAAACCCTTATTACGCTCCTGTTAGTAGCCTCCACTAACTTTCTCCCTGCTCAAAATACAATAAGCGTTTCATCGCCTGGGAAGCAGTTAACTTTTATGTTTGGGATTAAGAATGGACACCCGGAATATTCGGTTAGCTATAAAAATAACAAGCTGGCAGTACATAGTACGCTGGGGTTAACTTTTGAAGGCAATGATTTTTTTGGCAACGATATTGAAACAGGACACCCCACCCTAACGGATGGCGTAGACGATTATACACTGCCGGAAGGAAAAACAAGTAAGGTGCATGATATGTACAGGGAGGCTGCTATTCCCATGCAGGAGCACAGCGGCAAAAAGCGACTGATCTGGTTACACGTTCGGATGTACAATGATGGCGTGGCGTTTCGTTATGAATTACCAGAGCAAAAAGACTGGCACAATTACACACTTACCGATGAGAATACAACTTTCAGGTTTGCGGGAAATCCCGTGGCAACTGTGGCTTTCCTTGAAAACTTTACTACCTCTCATGAGCACCGTTATCATGTACAACCGTTGGACATTATTGCCAATGATACCCTAATGGATATGCCTGCCCTTTTCGAATTTCCGGGGAAAATATATATGGGCATTACAGAAGCTAACCTGGTAAACTATGCCGGCATGTCTCTTATAAAACGCGCGGGAATACTTACCAGCCAGCTAAGTCCTTTGCCCGGTCAACAACTTGTAAAAGTAAAGGCCACGTTGCCACACCATACCCCCTGGCGGGTAATGATGATTAGTGACCGAATAGGCGCCCTTATAGAATCAAACCTGCTCACCGATCTTGCAGAACCCTGCAAAATAAAAGACCTGTCATGGCTGAAACCAGGCAAAGCAACCTTTCACTGGTGGAATGGTGATATCTCGCCGGACACCACCTGGGAGCCCGGGGAAAATTTCGATTTTGAAAAATATTATATTGATTTTTGCGCCAGGAATGGTATCGAATATCACACAGTAATTGGTTACCGGCAGGTGGCGTGGTACCAGAATGATGGCGAACAATACGCACCTGGTCCCCATACAGATGTTACCAAACCAAGACCAGGACTGGATATACAAGCTTTAAGCGATTATGCAAGAAGTAAAGGTGTCCGACTTCGTTTCTGGGTGCACTGGCAGGCGCTGTATCCAAAACTTGATAGCGCCTTTGCATTATACGAGAAATGGGGTATTGAAGGAATGATGGTTGACTTTTTAGACCGGGACGACCAGGAGATGGTGAACATACAGGAAGAAATATTGCAGAAGGCTGCGGCACATCATTTGGAAATAGAATTTCATGGGGCCTATAAACCAACCGGGTTAAGCCGTACATATCCGAACGAATCGACCCGTGAGGGCACTTTGAATTATGAGAACGATAAATGGGGGAACCTGATCACGCCGGATGATGATATTAATATTCCTTTTACGAGGGGGCTTGCGGGATGTACAGATTACCACCTTGGCGGCTTCAGGGCCATGCCGCAATCAGAATTTAAAGTATTGGCAACGCGGCCGCATGTGCTGGGCACACGTTCTCATATGCTGGCGATGTATATCGTGCTGGAAAATCACCTGTCCATGTTATGCGATTACCCCCAGGCGTATGAAGGCGAAGATGGCTTTGATTTTCTTCGTGAAGTGCCCACGGTATGGGACGCAACTGTTGTACCGGGCGCGGAAGTCGGTCAATGGGTTTCCATAGCCCGGAGAAAGGGAATGGATTGGTATGTGGGTACTATTAACAACGGCACTGCACGAACGGTCACTATTTCACTTGATTTCCTGGATGCCGGCAATTACCATGCGACGATATATAAGGATGGTGCCGACGCGGTAAACAACCCTAATATTATAATTAAGGAAACGAGGGATGTTAGTTCGTCAGATAAAATAATACTTGATCTGCCCGCCGGTGGTGGGGAAGTTATAAAATTGGAGGTAAAAAAGAAGTTGTAAAATTGTACGGCTTCTGTTGGAGTGCATTTCAATTTGTCGCTTTTGGGTACGAGGTTGCCAACCCTGGAGATAGATGCTTTCAACCTACTAACAAACTTATTGAAGGTTGGCAAACTTACGGCCATTTGAAATGCGACCTTCTGCTGTAGAATTTTTTTTTAATGCCCAACAGAAATTTTGTTACAGGTCTTCCTTACCTGGAACAAACCGGGTGGTTGCCAACTTTTAGTATTTCAACTTTGGGCACGCAAGCATACTCTTCTTGCCAACACTGTAGGTAAGCCCGATAGCATTGGTAAAAAAATGATCCTTCTTTGCAGGATTGGCCCCCTGGCTGAAACCATCGAGGTAGTCGCTGGAATTAAGCCGGTAAGCGGTTTCAAGATTCAGTGACAGGTTGTTGGAAAGTGCATACCGAATTCCGGCGCTTACCGGAAACACTGCCAAACCGCGGGGTAGCCTATGGGCGGTATCTGCAATAAGACCCGTGGTAATGGGTGATTCCGCTCCAAAATAAGCCAGGTCATAATTGCTGTAATCTCTTTTTATATGTAAAAAAACGTACCCCACCCCTGCAGCAATGTATGGGCTAAGCCTTGCGCCTCCTTCATTTGCAGGCGGCAGTATATTCCATACAACACTTTCGGATATTTCTGTTACGGGGGTAGTGAATGCAAAGTTTCGCTTCTGCCTGTACGAAGGGATCGCATACCTGGATTCGTCTCCTTTAAGCCTTCCAAACATAAGACTGGTTTTGAGAAAAAATATTTTATCCAGTTTATAATTCCCATAAATACCTGCCCCCAATTTCATTGTCGTAAACGACCCGATTTTGGAGGGGGTGAGATCTCCCTGGTAAATGAATGTTGCCAGGTTTGCTCCCAATTCAAACTTTGACATTTTCAATTGGGCAGGCAAGTTGAGCGTTGCCATACAGGAAACAAGTAATACGGCTGGGGTAACTTTTAATGTAGTTTTCATCGAATTAAATTATAGCTGTCATAAAATTCTTCACCAAAACCAAATACATACTAACAGGGTAGATGCAGGTTTGTACGTGTAGACTTAGGCCATATTTAATTCAATTCTTTTAAAAAATATTTTGGAGGGGAATGAGCTATCGAATTTAGAGATTTTTTTTGCAAATGAATTGCTAAAACCGGCTAACGGAAGAAAATGAACCGGGTTTGAAAATACGCTATTTTAAAAACCATTTACTTATGAAGACAAGTTGTTAGATAGTTCATCTTTTTCAGGGTAACCGGGAGCGGAAATCATACTAAGCTATATTCAATATTTGCGCAACGAATTAAAACAATAGGGTACTTAATCCCGCTTCCTGCTGGTATTTCTTTTTAGTATTTCTGAAAGAATACACGCAAAACCCGGGTACGTGTCACGGAAAAAAATATCTTTTATTATTTTTTTTCAAAACCCAACCTTTTGGCGGTGGCAGGTAGTTTATATAGTAAACAAACAAAAAAAAATTTATGAAAAAAATGATCCTCCCTGCATTCGCTGCCATAATCCTGGCAATGAGTGCCTGTACAAAAGATCCCGTTAACCATACTACCAGCCTAACGGCGTCCAAAACAACGGGTATTAAAAAAGGTGAACCCGTGTTATTCACATTCACCAATAACCCGGACACGATAAAATGGAAAGTCACGCCCACGACGAACGCTCAAATCGCTGCAACAGGTTCTTTAGCGTCTGTTAAATTTGGACGCGGCGGAACGTTCACTGTAATTGCCACCTCCGGAAATGCAGTGGACAGTTCTGTAGTGCATGTTGAAGACTCCGCATATACGCCGCCGGTCACTTCTACCCAATTACCAATAGTGGCCAATGAAAAGGTAATCATAACTGCAACCAGGTTGGATTCAGCCGGGAACTCAGGCCTTATTTTTTATGCGCATACCCAAAGCAGTTATACCTGCTTCACCAATTACCTTACTTCAGTTTTTGCGCTGTCAGGTGGAGATTACTCTATAAATTTCACAGGCGTATCCGTACCGCCCGGATGTACAACAGGGACTGCCCAGGCAGGTAGTTTTGAATACCTGATCCCAATGGCCGATGGTACCCATACGCTTACTATAATGTTAAAAGGTACCACTTACACCGGTTCTGTTGTAAAAGCAGGCAGCACTTATACCATAAACTGGTCTTATACAAGTGGGGTCACTATTGCGCCCTCTACATTATAAATAATTGCAGATATAATTCTAAGTCGCCCGCCTCCGGGCGGGCGGCTGCTTTTAAATTTGATGGAAAGTCATTATATAGAGGGTTGTAAAAGACAGGACCGGTTAAGCCAGGAAAAATTGTACCGTCAATTTTACCCGGCTTTATTTGCTTTGTGCAAAACATTCTTTGAAGATAATCATGAAATAGTAACTGCTTTAAATAACGGTATGCTAAAAGTTTTTAAGAATATAGATCAATATAATGCCGGTAAGGGTACTTTTTTTAACTGGGTGTACACGGTGGTAAGAAATGCTGCTTTAACCGAAATAAGAAATAAAAAAACAGGTGGCTTGCCTGTATATACGGGCTCGTTACCTGGCACGGATTCCTTCAACCCTTTTGAGGAAAAGGAATGGGATGTCATATATGAATTGCTGCACAAATTACCGGTAACTACCAGGGGCGTTTGCACGCTTTATTACAATGAAGGATTTTCAATAAAAGAAATTGCTGCATCATTGGAAATGAAAGAAGGAACGGTAAAATGGCATTTAAATGAGGGCCGGACGAGGCTGAAAAATATGTTTGCACCAAACTTCGATAAAAGTGAAGGATAGAAAATTTCATAGTAAAAAATCAGGGGATAATTACCCACGCCCCGGCGTACCAGCCGATGATGCATGGGAAGCCATGAACCGCATGCTGGATGCAAACGGGGAACAACCGCCCTCATCTACAGGCGGTAGCCGGATTCCTGGCAGCAGCTACCTGTTTATTTTCACCAGCATATTAATTGCTGCGGTTGCTGTAATCCTGCTAATAAATTACGGGAAACAAGGAACTAAAAAAGTAACCGCCGAAACGGTTCTGCCTGGAAATAGGAATACCAAAAATGCGACAGCCCTACCGGTAGATACGGTGCGGGGTTTGAACAACAGGGTTAACACGTCCCCAGGTAGCGTTACCCTTTATGACAGCACTTCAGCGGGTCAATCTCCCGGAATGCCAATACCGGCAACGGACACAAAAATGCAACGGCAACATACCAGTAAAGTAACGGTTACGCCTGCAGACAGTAACTTGGCGGGTACCCGTACTGAAAATAAAAAAAGTACTGCTGAAAATGACATCCTTACGGCAAAGCACACACGCAGCGATATCTTCGCAAAAAACAAAAAGAGACACCATGAAAAAGACTGGTATCCCCGGCAACTTACAATTCATAAAGCGGGCGACGCGGAATCCAAACCAATATCAGGAAATCAAACTTCTATGCAGATTAAAGATGTTCAAAGAATTGATCTAAAAAATAATGTTGTAGCCGCATGCGAAGAAAAAAACATGGTAACATCGGGTGATATACCTTCATCTCAAAGTAACCGGCCAGGTGCGATAGAAAATATGGATTCTTTTTTAGCATCGGGTATTCAATCTTCACTGGCAACTTTCGTAACCTCAAGGATACAGGAGCATCTTGATTCTTCGTATGTACAAATGCTGCAAGGCCATCTAAAAAATGTGGCATTGGTAAAAGAACATGCATTACAATCAACGGGCATAAGGAAGGGTACCCATACCAAGATGCCGGGTATTGAGTATGGTTTTCAATGGGATGTTCCTATACCGGTGCAGGGAACAGCAAATTATTTCAAGGGAACAAATGACAAATCAAAACCCTACAATCTCCTGCTGCCCCAATTATGGCTGAGTAAAGGCCTTAGTAGTAAGAGTACCTTATTTTTTGCTGTTAATTTTAATCAGCAATATTTTATAAATGACAGGAAACTTAGTCAGCTATCTTTCTTCCTGGCTCCGAGAGATACCGCTATTAACCGGAAGTCACTTTATAAAACGGCTGGTTTTGGGGGTACGCTGTTATACAGTTACCAATTCTATCAACGATGGTCTGTGGCATTGGGCATTAATTATACCTTCAACCGAACCGCTTTGTTAGATTTGCAAAGTATCAATGCGTTTACAGGGGAAAAATTAAGTGACTCATTGTATGGCATCAACCGGCACTCTGTTGACTGGCAATATATAAATAAGAATATGCTGGCAGCCAACCTTGAGCTGCGCTATAGTTTTAAGAAGCTTAGCCTGGGCGCTGCAGTTTATTTACCATTGAGCGTCATGCCCGTTTACGACAATAAAAAAATTCACCCGGTAAATACACAACTATTTGTAAGATGGAATATAAAAAGAGACTAAAAATCCAACCTGTTTATTGATGTTTTTTCTTGTAGCAATAAGGTTTGCACCTGGCTGTTGGTATGTAAAATTTTTCACCAGGGAGGTTCCCTGGTTTGTAATGTTTATTCTTTAATACATTCTTTGCCTAATGGGCAATATTTGATAAATCCCTTTCAGTATTTGTTCAGGTATTCAAATCGTTCCGGATTACTAAATTGGCGGATCCTTTTCTACTATTTCGCTCCGGTAATTTTACGCGACATATCGTGCCAGTTTCCCAAGTGACAACTCTGTGCCTTTCTCATTGTCTTCGGTTCCGGTGCGAGCCAGGTTGCCAAAGCGACCGAATCGGTGAACACGCGGTAAAGCGTTTCCGGGGTAGCGCTGAAGTCCTTTGAATTCCGAGTAGTGGCTATCGTTTTTCTTTCATTTATTAAAAAAATGCCAGGCTTTGAAAGCTTCATGTGGCAATGGCCATCGCTTCTTCTGCAGCCTTTTTTACTATGGCCAAATCATTTACACCCTTAAAGCCGCTGAAGCCGCACGAGATGCGGGTGCTGCCATCCAATTGTATGGGTTGGCCACCTTCCCATCCCATGAGGTCGGGCAATTCTATGCCATAGTCCTCGTAATTAAGTTTATCAGAAAATACCAGTCTTTCGAATTCGCCGGTTTTATACCCTGTTATCCAAACCTGTGATGCTTTACGATAGGCCACATCATAGAACGTGCGTCCTCTTAATTTATCATCGCCCCAAATTTTGCCGTATATATTTCCCACATCATCAATAATGCACACGGAAACATTCCCGGCCGAAATTTTCCAATCCGGTTCGCTGGTTTTATAGGCCGGTATTTGGGCAGTGATACTTTCCAATATTTTGTTGATGACCTGCTGTAATTTTTCGTTCGTCATTCTTAAAGATTTTATTGTAATGCTGGATTGTGCGATGACCGCCCGTGAATTAATTTTAAGCCAAAACTAAATATAATCAGTGATTTTGATTCCGGTAATTTTAATATAAACAGGGTAACGATTCATTGCGAACCTGCCCGCTGATCTGATTTTTTACAAATTGTTTATCCCGCTGCAAAGAATATAATTTAGCAGACAACCGCCCCGCCACGGCTCATTATTTGCCAGGTGATTATTGCCCGAAAGTCGCCACCAGGAATTTGCAGGAAGCCTTCGTACTCCATTTTAGGGATTTTTTTACCGTGACTTATAACTTGTTGTTTTAATACTTTTAAGGCTTCTTTAAGCGTATAAATTCTTACGTTTGTACCAGGAAGAAAAAATCCGCACACTATATAGAAATCAAACCTTTCGGTGTAGGCTGGAGCGATCCGCCACGGTAAATCCGGGTATGGTCATTTTTAGACGATACCCGTTTTCTTTTTAGCATGTGTATGCACCACAGCCGTATTTTTATGAGCCTTTTGATATAATTATGAACCGGGCTCTTGTAAAAGAAAATGGGGAGTCATAGCCTCAAAAGTACTATATAATTTTACCTGCATGATCTGTTTACTTATATCGCGAACGCCTGCGCGCGAGTTGTTAATCTGAATTTCCTATTTTTCAACATTTAGAATCATACCGGCACTTCCTGCATCCCCATTGCGGGAAATTCCCTGCAGGTCCACGTAATACGTCCCCGGGATATCACCTGTATAAAAAGAAAAGGACCCATTGCCTTCTTCAGTGGTAGCAATATCCGGTGACCAATACAATACATCCCTGAAATCAGGTAGCCTGCTTTGCTGTTCTTTATCAGAAGAATAATCGGGGGAATAAAATATTCTTTGCTGTTGCAAGCCAGGGTAGTCTAAAACAAGATCATTGGGATCAAGTGTATAGCCTTCCAGCTTACCTTTATAAGTAGTAAAGCTCGCGATACCATCTGCAACTATTGGCCCCCAATAATACCTGGAAGCTACCACTTCCAGCTTTTCTACTTTCAGGGGATCGTAAGCCACTATTTTGTTGATATCAAAAACAGGAACTCCATCTAATAAAACCAATGGATTCTCCTTGAACATTAGCTCTGTGGGTTGCTTATCCTGCATTGGGAAAGCAGGTTCGTTTAAAGTCATGAACCGGAAATTGTCGCCTTTTCTCCTCACACTCACTTCTTCAACATACTCCCTCATTACTTCTTCCATGGTAGTAAAACGGGTGTAATTATCAAGCAGGTAAGTTTTACTGGGCTTAGTATAAAACGGAAGTGTGTCAATTAGCGGTGTCTGCAATTTTTGCAGATCTTTTTCATGGTATCCCTTTTCTACCTGCATGTGAAAGTTTCCTGCTTGTAAATAGTCCTTGTCACTTTCTGAAACATAGAATGCCGGTAGTACGTCTTCAGAAAATTCTCCTGAAAAAGGGGTGAAAATTGCCAGGCGATACATATTATCTGCACCCGTATTTGTTTGTCCCACTAATTGTACCACTATTTGATCGGAACCTACAAAATCTTTCATGTCAAAATGAACAAGACCGTTGCTATCGCTGACACATCCCTTCAATTGAACCCGCCGGCCGGGAACGGAGAGGTAAACCAAAATATCCGGAACGGGCTTTTTGGTAGACTCATTTGTAATCTTCCCCGAAATGATATGGCCGGAATATTCCGGAACATACGTGAACGAAGGCGTTTGTTTCTGCAATGCTTTTTCCCAATTGAATTTTCTCCAGCCTTGTGCCAGCACCAGGTTGTTGAGCGCTTCATTTGTTCCGGCATTTTCATTGTTAAAGTAATAACCGGGGTCTTCAATGGTTCCCCTGAGGTTGGATGACAACCATAAATAACTGAATATATTTTCCCTGCCAGGTTGATGTAAACTATCCAGCCGGAATACGGCAACAGACAAATTTCCCGCTAATGAATTCCCCGGGGAACCGGAAGTAGCCACATCTATAAGAACTTTACTCCTTAGCTGATAATTTCTTTTATCGCCTTTAATATTTATCAGCATTTTATTTTTTGGCCGTTTAAAATAAAGCCGTTCGCATTGAGGATGTTTATTCGCATCAAAAACCGTTACCTGTGTCATACCGTCTTTCAAACTATCTTTATTAATCACTAAAACAGCAGTGCCATTTTCAAGAAGTTGTGACGTGGCAAGATTAATGTGCCCGTTATTTTGAACAATGATATAAACAGCTCCCGGATTACTTTCTCGTAAACCCGTTGTAGTGATGGAGATTTTTATATGCTCAATACTGGTATCAGTAAGATGCATCACGTAACCTGCGTTGTACGCGGCAGGTATATTTTTCCTGATTACAGATCCATCCGCACAGGTGATAATCGCCGTGTAATCTTTACCTGTTTCAGGACGTAAATAAAAATGCCCCATACCGGCATGCAAGGTTTTAATGTGTGCAATGGTATTGTTAAACTGGTCCACAATCACTCCGTAACAATCAATTCCTTTATTTTTATTATCACTCACTTTAAAAGCGATTTCACTTTCCAATCCGTTGACCAGGTTGCCACCTTCAGGAAAAAATCCGGCCTGGTAACTAACCTGCTCATGAATCGCAGAAGAATCAAGATTTTTTGTTGTGTTGATGATCATTATATCTTTTTTGAAATAAAGGTCCGGTGGGTAATTCTTCATCCAGTTAGTGTAGGCCCTTAATTCATAATTTCCGGACTGCAGAGAAAACGGAAGAATAAAAGAACCACTTCCCAGGCCTTTCAGCATGGCAATTTTGCCTTGTAATACGGGTTGATGCTGCTGATTAAGTATTTCAACATAAGCCACTTTACTAAGCGACAATGGCCGGTTGGTAGTTGCATTTACGAGGTAAGCTTTGAACCAAAGCACTTCCCCGCATACATAAAATGATCGATCCGTATGGAGGTACATTTTTTCCTGTAAATTTGTTTGGTTATAAGCTGCATAACCGGTCATAATTTCAGTTACCTGGCCAAAAGTTTGTATGCCGGCAAATGGGAAAGCCAGGAATATCAATAAGAGTACAAAAATGTATTTACGTATATCGGATAAGTTCATTTTGATTTGTTTATGGCCAGAAAGCAGGTTTTATATTGGTGCCACCAAGGGTACAGTCTACACATCCGGAGTAAGATGCCGAATAACCCAACTGGCCGGCAGATGATTGGGATCGGGCAATAGGATCATATCCCCCGCTAAAATAATATTGCAAACTATCTGGTATATCAGGTACAAATATCTGGGGACAATCTTGAAATGGAATCCAGCCAGGTGGCAGGGAACTATTGCTGATAAAGGTTCTTTTTTCAACAGAATTTCCTGCGCTTATATAGCCAACAACTGATTCAGAAGGATCTGTGACACAATGAATATTACCAACGGTTTCGTTGGGTTGCGGATCAAAGATGGAACCTACCTGTTCTGTATTGTTTTTCATGGCCGTCAGGTAGTTGTAACCATTTATATCCAGAGCATATTGTTTTAACCAAATACTGTATAGTACGCTTAACTTTCTATCATGGGGTTCAATAAAAGTAAGGGGCATCTCATTAATGACATCATTGGCTAATTTGGCTGAAGAACCCAACAAAATATTTGTGGAATGATCTGATTGCCAGCAAATATGCACTGGTACGGCCCTGGTTACAACCGAATTAGTGGCAGAAATGTATTCAGAAACCGAATTGTACCACGAATGAAATTCCCACGTCTCGCTGTATTCCCAGCGATAATATTTGGTTGTATTGTTAGGATCATGTGTATTTACAAAGACCTGTAACCCACCATCTTTTAATTTCCACCCGGTAGTATCTATCGGCGGTGCTTGCCTGAATGGTACAAGATCTGATAGATATTCCCTGCCGGTGGAAGTAACAATATGCAGCCTGTATTGATACGCCGCATCCAGGTTTAAAATATCAGTACTGATATACGTTCCATTTCCGGCTTCGGTTAGAGGGTATGTGTTTTGATGATCATCTTCTATGGTTACCAGCGCATTTAATTCATTGCGGCTGGCGGCGGTATCGCCCACTGATAATACCCTGCTGCGGCTGAGTTTGAAGTTAACGGGTGTAGCGCCATCTATATAACCTTCTACCACGAGCGTGTTAGTATCGGAAGATTTCAGTGAGGGATCGAAAGGTATTTTGCAATTGATAAGCATCAGGGCGCATAACCAGCAAATCATTATTTTCCGGGAAAAATATTTTTGTATCATTAAAAGCGGATATTATAGGTTATAAATGGAATGGCGCTACCGAATATGGATAATTTATATCCCTGTATGGTGCCATTTTGCGAAATGAAATAAACCGAGTAGGCATTTTTTCGACCTAACCAGTTATATACACCAAACGTCCATGAATTGTGTGTTAATTGCTTTACTTTATGATCTCCATCCATATTTACTGAAAAGTCGGTTCTGAAATAATCGGGAATCCGGTATTCATTCCTGTCTGAATACAACAGTCTTGGCGAACCGGAATAATCAAATATTCCTGTTGGCACCGTGATGGGCCTCCCGGTACTATAGGTAATATTAAGGGATACGCTATAACGATGTGTTATGCGATAATTTCCAATCATAGAAGCGTTGTGCGGCTGATCAAAATTATTCGGATAATAGTTCCCCCCGTTGATTACTTCACCGGCAAGCGGATCATTTTGCCGGATCAGGGAACGGGAAAAAGTATAACTTAGCCAGCCATTCAATTTTCCGGTAGCTTTTTTCAAAAGGAATTCTACTCCATAAGATTTTCCCCTGGTTGTAAATACATCCGTTTCAATATGATGGTTCATGATTAGTACGGCACCGCTCTTATAATCAAGGTAATTCTTAATCCATTTATAATACACTTCCACGGATGTTTCAATCGTATTTGATTTAAAATTTTTATAAAGCCCCAGCGAAACCTGGCTACCCGATAGTGGCTTAATATTGGGATCACTCAACTTCCATATATCAGTTGGGGAAATCGTAGCGGTATTGGAGAGCATGTGAATATACTGGCGCAGGGTGTTATAGGATGCTTTAACAGATGTATTTTCTGAAAGTGTATACCTCGCCGATGCACGATACTCAGGTCCCCCGTAGGTTTTGATAATTTTACCTGAAGGATAGAAATCAGTATCGGTGTTATTGCTCTCCTGGCGGGGTAAGCCCGGGGCATACGTAAAAATATGTTTTGGACCCAGGTAATTATATAACGAATACCGGATGCCGCCTTCTATAGACAATTTAGCAGTAATGGTATATTGGTCCGAAATATATGCGGCACTTTCAATTGCCTGCTCCGCTTCAATGGTGTCAGGGATCACCAGCGATTGTTTGCCTAAAGGATTATAACTTCCGGAATGGATATTATAATACAGGCTGCCCAGGCCGAAAGCGATCTTATGTTTGTTATTCAGAAAATAACTAAAATCGACATTCATTTTATATTGATTAATGGTATAAGAAAGCTTGTAAGCATTTACAGGATTATCCGTTCCGGCAACGTTGTAATCGTAATGGTCCATCCCCGCAGTAAGCACCCCGTAAAAGCGATTATTAAAATTGTGTTTCCATTTTATGTTTGCATTTTTATTATGATATGCATAACTGGTATCGCTGTTTAAATTAAATTTATCACCGCTGAGATATCCATTCAGGTAGAGGTTATTTTTATTGTTTAACTTATGGCTTATGTGAATGGTAGCGTCCTGGAAAGAAGCACTGCTTTTATTGTATTCCTTTGGCAATACTTTAAACAACCAATCGGAGTAAGTGGTTCTTACACCCGCCACAAAAGTGGTTTTATCTTTTATTAAAGGTCCTTCCAGTGTAACCTTACCGGTTAACGGGCCGATGCCAGCGGATCCTGAAATCTTTTTATCATTGCCATCCAAAGAAGTAATATCGAGAACAGAGGATATACGCCCGCCATAATTTGCGGGGATAGCGCTTTTATATAAAGTAACATCCTTTATGAGATCGGGATCAAAGGCAGAGAAGAAACCAAAAAGATGCGATGGATTGTAAATATTAGCGCCATTAAAAAGAATAAGATTTTGATCGGTAGCGCCGCCTCTTACGTTTAATCCTGTGCTGGCCTCGCCTACAGACTTTACGCCCGGCAAGGTAAGTATGGTTCTTAATACATCTACTTCACCCATTATTGCGGGCACCTGTTTCATGGCAACGATACTTATTTTATCCATGCCCATATTGGTGCTCCGCACATTCTTTTCTTTTCCTGTTTCTACTATCACTTCCTTTAACCTGACCACTTTTTCGTCCAGGGCAATATCAAATTTCCCATCTGAATATAGCATTACCTGGCGTTTTGCATCAAACATACCTGGCGACATAATGCTTATAGTATGGCGGCCGGCGGGCAATACGAGTGAATAGTAGCCAAACTGGTCCGTGGTAACCTGCACCTGTGGATGATCCTGGTAAATGAAAGCGCCGGATATTGACTCACCTGTTTGCGCATCACGAATGTACCCCGCAACGTTTACATTTCCCTTTGGTACATCATTTCTTTTGATGCCAATTTCGTACAATTTATTTTCAACTGAAATTTCCTGGCCAGCCCTTTTGGTGTTATTAATGTAGCCCGGTATACTTTGATCTTTTTTAGTAACGATACCAGCCGTATCTTTTTTGCCATTGAAAAACCCGTATGGAAGTTCCGTGGCCAATGTGAATCCCCGGGTCACAAACACCTGGTTTTCTTTGTTAATAGTATAATGCCAGTCGGTATTACTGAACACCTTGTCCAATACCGAAGGCAAATGGGCTTTACTAACAGAGATGGTGATCAAAACACTGTCAAGCTGCGCAGGATCATAATAAAAATGATAGGCTGTTTGCTTTTCTATTTTTTGTACAAATTCATTAAAAGTTACCCCCTGGAAATACCCGGTGACAAGGTTGTCTGCTGATTCCTGTGCCAACACGTTCTTTGCTGTAAACAACAGGATAAACGACACCAGGATACAGATTCTCATTTTTATGTCACTGAATGGATTGGTCATAAAATGCAGTTACTTTTAAAAGAATACTTTCAAAATTTTTGCGCCGGAATTTCAGATGTTCCCGGCGCAACATTTTTCTTATTTCATGCTTTTTATCTGCGAACAACCGGAATACATCTTTTTCGTTATTTACTAAATAATAGCGTCCTCCTTTATGAATATAAAAATTATCTTTTGGAGAAAAGACCCTGATTACAGCGTTGTCTTCGATAACTTCTGTCATCTCTTTAACTCTCCTGGCCATAAGCTCCATATGCCCACGATACAATAGATCGTAGAACCCGGTATTATAAAGGTTTTGCCGGTGATCTTCCTTAAGATTAATAAAAGTGTGATTTGATATTTCAAAACTATCTATGAATTCATTTTGCACAACGGCTCTCGAAGTACTATCAGGAAGTAAAACAACGACCTGGTTTCTCGCAATGTCGTACAGAATCGAAAGCGGATCAAACACTTTGCCTTCATAACTTAACCACCCTTTTGACAAATTATCCCATTCAAAAAAAGGATCTCCCTTCGTTTTAAAAGTATAATACAAATATTCGGAGCCGTTATACACGGGGGCATTGCCGTCCGTGTAATGATCGTACAAGCTGATTACATTTTTCACCTGTATATCGGCAAGGGAATCCACCTTGTTGCCCTGGGATAAAGAAGCAGTTATCCAAAACAACCCGGATAAAAAAAGCAGTAAGATTTTCATCTATGTTAGATATTTACAGCAATTTTAATATTGATTGACCAGCAAGTTTCTATTTAACATAGACAGTGGTGTCAAATAGGTGACAAGATGAAGTTAATTTTTGTTGCATTCATGCTGATATTTTTTTTATAAATGGCAGGAGTAAGTCATCAAGTATGTTTGTTTTTACAAAACTATCGGTAATACTCTGAATGTTCTTTATTTTTGAAATTGCGTTATTACACTGTTTCAGGGGACGTTATTTGTTTTGCCCCTTTCCGGCAACTTTTAAAAAATTTGAAGTTTGTCAATTGAACTTTGCCTTTCTTACCTGTTTCTACATTGGCATTTTTATCTCTTGCAATTTCATAAGAAAATATTTTTTCTGAATACCATTCATAGGGCTCAACTACTTTACTGTTTGTTCCTGCTTTCTTTCATTGCGGGATAAAATACAAGGTGGGATATAATTGGGAAACACGGGAATATTGGCCAGCTATCCGGATTGATTATAAGATGTATTTATCTATTAGCCAGCGGACTAACAGCGGCATGAGATTTGCCGCTACCTGGTTATTGCTACATGCAGAAATTCCCAAGGATTGCTACATGCAGAAGCCCCTCTGATTCAAAGAAAATGGTAATATATATAAAGAACATGGTTTCTGATCGCTGTATTATGATGGTGAGTTCTGTGTTTGCCAGGCTGGGAATTCAAGATACTATGGTGAATTTAGGCAAAGCCGAATTTTTGGAAAATGTTTCGATGTATAAATACGACCAAATAAAAAACTCCTTATTGGCAATAGGGCTTGAGGTTTTGGACGATAAGAAAAGCGTGCTGATTGAAAAAATAAAAAATGTTATTATAGAATTAGTTCATTATTCTCTCGAGGAACCTGAAACCAATCTTTCAGATTACCTCAGTACGAAACTCCATTATGATTATACATATCTCTCCAATCTTTTTTCAGAAATGGAAGGATTTACCATTGAGAAATTCATTATATCGCACAAAATTGAACGGGCAAAAGAATTAATAGAATATGATGAATTCAATCTCACAGAAATATCAAGAAAACTTCACTACAGCAGTGTCGCTCATTTATCCAATCAATTCAAAAAGATTACCGGTTTAACGCCAACTAATTACAAACAAATGAATCAAAAACGATATACCACGGTGGTAAATGCGTGAATTATGTAATTTATTTATTTAATTGTGTAACAGTTCTGATTCTCTCTTAA
>JBDTOV010000092.1:0-19998 GCA_039933035.1 Ginsengibacter sp.
TTCGCTCTAAAAGTTGACATCATTTTATATTTAATGCTATGGTGTAAAAATCATTTTTTAATACTGAACGGAAATCCTCAAAGTGTAAATATGTCTTTCCAGGTATGAAATCAAACTTAATCTTTTGTAACATTAATATCCGTTACAGGTTAGCGGAATAAATTTATTAATGATTCAGAAACAAACCAAATTTTTTAAAATTAGCTTTTATCCCGCGTTTTTTGAATAAGAATGCAAAAATCCAGTCCATAACGATTTTGCTGCTTTTGAACTCATATCATCTCCTCGTTTGGCTCTATGATACAATCATTCACTTGAGTTTCAAATTAGCTAAAAATGAACAGGACTTCCAATCCCATCGTATTATTGTCCATCTTTTGCATAAAATTTTCTGTTGCAAAAAAAACTGGAAATTAACTCGATACAGTTTCTAAGAACAATTCTTTGTTAGCAACTTTGGAAAAAATTTTCAACTTGTCTGTATGTTTATCCAATCATTGAAAGTTCGGTTAATTATTATGTTTCAGACAATGGCTGGGTTGATGTCAACTATAATTTTAAACCGTTAAATGCAACTGGTATTTTCCTGGAAGCAGGTGTTACATTTTTAGCGCCGAAAAATTTTACCGAATTTAGATGGATTGTGCAACGGCCATATGCCGCTTATCCGGGCAAAAGCGAGTTAGATGAATTTGGCTTTTATCATAAAAACAGTAATGATATTAATTTCCCAGGAAACTAACCAGGAGTTAAGGTGGCGCTGATTAGAGACAGTACGGGAATGGATTTATAATTGATGCAAAGGATCCAATATTGCCGAAGAAAAAACAATAGATGGTTTGTTGGTTGGCCATAATGCTATACTTTCGGGAAGGTAAGTAAAAAAAAATTGCCATTAACATGTATTGAGTCAAGGGGTGGATTTCAAATTGTCGCAAGGTTGCCAACCTTCAATAAGTCTGGTTTAGGTTAAAAGCACCTATCTCCAAGGTTGGCAACCTTAAACCTATAGCGACAATCTGAAATGCGCCCGACGCAGGTAAGGTAAAAGAGATTGCCGGCAGTTTTACCATCATACCTTTAACGAAAGATTTGTCAACAACTTTACAGTGTCTTTTTGGCAAACCAAATATTATAGCAAAACCATTCTGCCCATTATATGATAATTACGGGGAATAAAAATCTGTTAAACATGAAAAAAAAATTCAACTCAATTTCTATACAGGGTTTCTTCATTTTATGCAGCTCAATTCTCTTAATCGCCATGGCCTTCAAAAGCGATCCACATAGCATGATACAGTCTTTTGATTTGAACACAATCGCTGCGAGAAATGCAAATACACAAATGTTATCCACCGGTACATTTTTTGAGAAACCTGTTCTTAAGATTCTTCCTGGCAAAAATAATTCGGGGGTAGTAATATGGGGGAAAGGTGATAAAAATGATTGGAGCAACGGCAAGTACCTTGTGTTTGAAGTGTATGGGGATAATGAATACAGCGGCATCATCAACATAGAATTTTTTAAAGAAAGCGGCGCATCCCAAAATGAGAAACTGATTCTTCAGAGTGGAGAAGAATCGCGTAATAAAGGAAATGTGCCCTGGCTCTCTTCCCTGATGGGAATTTTACCTAAATTAAAAACCCAGGTAGTTTTTCCTTTAAGTTATCTTGATGCACAGCAAATCTTTGTTCCGCGTTCACCCCGTCAGTTGAAAGGAACCATCAACGGAAATCGTTTAGATCCAAAAGATATTGTAAAAGTCATTTTGCGTTTTGGCCCCAATGATGATGCGCTTCCTGCGCCGAAATTTGAATTGGCATCCGTGTCCATAACCGGGGATCTTCCAAATCCTTATCCCCCATTAAGAAAATCCATCATTGATGAGTTCGGACAATGGAAACTTAAAAACTGGCCGGGCAAGATAATTAATGAAAAGGATTTGATTGAAAAATGCCGCCAGGTGGAAAAGACAGCACAGGCTGCAAAATTTCCAAATGATTGGAGTAAATACGGTGGCTGGAAAGAAAAGGTATTTAAGAAAACCGGTTTTTTCAGAACGCAAAATGATGGTAAACGGTGGTGGATGGTAGATCCTGATGGTTATGCATTTTTAAGTGTAGGCGTTGACGTTATAGGGTATGGATCTTCCGGACCGGTAAACGGAATTGAAGATTTATTTGAATGGCTTCCGGAAAATAAAAGTGATAATAACCAGGTAGATTTTTACAAGTCGAATTTAACCAGGGTGTATGAAAAAAATGCAAGAAGTAAGTGGGATACCATTACAAAAGGATTGATGAAAGCATATCGCTTAAACACAATAGGTAATTGGTCAGATCCGGATTTTATAAAAGAAAGCAATCTTCCTTATGCACTTCCGTTACGGAATTTCCCTTCTACAACCGTTGCGCTCTACAGAGATTTCCCTGATGTTTTTTCTGATGAATATAAACAGAATGCCGTCAGGTTTGCAGCGCAGTTAGAGAGCCGGAAAGACGACCCATATATGATTGGATATTTTTTAAGAAACGAGCCGCAATGGGCATTTGGCTATCATAACATTGCTTATGAAATGTTTGGCACCAATCAAAAATCGGAGACTAAAACAAAATTTATAGAATGGATTGATAAAAAATACAATGCGAAAATTGATGCGATTAATGATGCCTGGAAAGTCAATATTAAAAACTTCAGTGATTTGGATACCATAACTTTTAAATCATATCCTTCTAAAATTGCGGATAAAGATTTTTACCGGTTTTCAGAAATCATGGTATCCAAATATGTGGATGTTCCCTGCGACGAAGTGGACAAGATTGATAGCAACCATCTCAACCTGGGTATGCGCTATGCCTGGTTAAGTTCGGATTTGCTTTACAAAGCCGGGGAACGCTTTGATGTGTTTTCAATAAACGGTTATGGAATTGACCCTCCACCTACCGCAGAAATAGCAAAGAAAAGCGGGAAACCGGTGATAATTGGCGAGTTCCATCAAGGTGCCATTGACAGGGGTTTACCGGCTACAGGAATAATAGGTGTATTGAATCAAAATGAACGGGCAAAAGCATATCGAAACTACATAGAACAAGGTTTTGCAAGACCGGAATTAGTAGGCATGCATTATTTCCAATGGATAGACCAGCCATTTTACGGACGCTTTGATGGAGAGAATTATAATATTGGACTTGTTAATCAGGGCAATGTGCCCTACCCGGAACTTACGAAGGCAATGACCATCACCAATGAACGCATTTACAAAGTAGGAAGCGGATTGATAAAACCCATCAAAGAGAATGTAAAAACGATGACGCCAATTCATTATTAGAAATCAAAAAACAGGATTAGTTATCTTGAGCCAGGAATGTAGTGCGAACATCGAAATAAAAATTTATGTCAAATTTCCTGTTATCCAAAAACTGTAAATCGGAAATGAGTATAAATCTTAACAATTGATTTGACAGTAAACTATTTTTTCTGAAGATTTTTAATTAGTCAATTTCTTTTATAAAATAGCGCATCCAAAAATTATCTATCGTATTATTGTCCATCATTTACATAAAATTGTCGTTGATAAAAAGCGATGGGAATTTAACTTGCTAAGGTTTCTAAAGATGGTTTTCGGTTGCAGCTTTAGAAGTAATTTTCCACCTACTTATATATTTTTTACATGAAAAATTGCTTTTCCCTCGCCAGATTTTTTACTTTCATTCTTTTTATAAATATATTGAATGCTGATTTGTATGCACAAGCCAATCACATCACTTCAAACAAAATAGACCTTTCGGGGAAATGGGCTTTTCAAATAGATTCTTTGGATAAAGGAGTGGAAGCAAATTGGTTTGCTAAAAATCTTGATGATAAAATAAATCTTCCAGGCTCTATCCTTACCAATGGCAAAGGCAATGATATAACTGTTGACACAAAATGGACAGGCGGCATTTGGGACAGTCTTTGGTATAAACAACCAGCGTTTGCAAAATACAGGCGGCCGGGTAACATAAAAGTTTCTTTCTGGCTACAACCGCTCAAACACTATGTAGGTGTGGCATGGTATCAGAAAAAAATAAAGATTCCGGCCAACTGGGATAAACGATTTACCCAAATGTTTTTGGAACGGTGCCATTGGGAATCCACCGTTTGGATAGACCATCAAAAAGTAGATATGCAAAATGCTTTGAGCGCCCCGCATATTTATGATCTCAGCGAGTACTTAACGCCTGGCGAACATACGATAACCATCAGGATGGATAACCGCATCAAAGAAATTGACCCCGGCAGCGATGCACATAGTGTCACAGACAATACGCAAACCAACTGGAACGGCATTGTCGGAAAAATGTATTTAGAGAACCGCCCCGCCGTTTACATCAGCGATGTAGCCTTATACCCTGATATTGATAAAAAAATGGTGAGGGCGAGAATTACAATCAACAATTTATTAAACAGGGAAGAAGATGAAACGCTTCGTTTGTCTGCACATACAACAAACACTAAAACCCACAACGAAGTAAAATCGCTTAGTAAGAAAATCTATCTTAATAAAGATACGACTGTGATTGATGTGGAATATGCTATGGGCAATGCTCCCTTGCTTTGGGATGAATTCAATCCGAATGTTTATTCACTGCAAGCATCCATCTCAGGCGAGGCGGGGTATGATATTGTTATTACAGATTTTGGTATGAAAAACTTCGCCATTAAGGGAACTCAATTTACAGTAAATGGCCGGCCAATATTTTTGAGGGGGACGTTGGAATGTGCCATCTTTCCCAAAACCGGTTATGCTGACACGGATGTAAAATCATGGGAACATATTTTTAAAATATGTAAAGAGTATGGTTTAAACCACATCCGTTATCACTCCTGGTGTCCGCCGGAAGCAGCTTTTGATGCTGCTGATAAATTGGGCATGTATCTTTCTATTGAATGCTCGGCGTGGGCAAATGTTGGTGATGGCAAGCCGATAGACCAATATATTTATGATGAAAGCAACCGCATTGTAAAACAATTTGGGAACCACCCTTCATTTTGCATGATGCCTTATGGCAATGAGGCAAGCGGTAAAAATGACGTTGCTTATCTAACCAAATTTGTTCAATACTGGCAAGCAAAAGATAACCGGCATGTTTATACTTCTGCTTCGGGTTTTCCTGAAAGTGAGGCAAGCGATTATAACAGTACGCCCAAACCACGCATACAATGGTGGGCCGCAGGTCTCAAGAGCCCTATCAATGCTAATCCACCAACAACAGATTACGACTGGACGAAATATATTTCAAAAACCAAACCTACCGTAAGTCATGAAATTGGCCAGTGGTGCGTATATCCTGATTTTGCAGAAATTAAAAAATATACCGGTGTACTAAAGGCAAAAAACTTTGAAATTTTCCGGGATTTGTTGGATGAGCATGGCATGAAAAACCTGGCTCACGATTTTTTGATGGCTTCCGGAAAACTACAAGTGCTTTGTTATAAAGCAGATATTGAAGCTGCCTTGCGAACGCCGGGTTTTGCAGGGTTTCAGCTTCTCAGTATGCAGGATTTCCCCGGACAGGGAACTGCTTTGGTAGGAGTAGTCAATCCATTTTGGGAAGATAAGGGATATGTAACTGCAAAGGAGTACAGCCAATTCTGTAATGAGGTAGTGCCTTTATCGAGAATGAAAAAAATCATTTATGAAAACAATGAAGAGTTTTTAGATACAATTCAAATAGCCAATTTCGGCCAGCATAATTTACAGGAAGCAATTAACTGGAATATTAAAAATGTAAACGGGCAAATATTATGGAAAGGGGCTTTTGCAAAAAAGGAAATTCCGATTGGCAATTCATTTATTGCCGGTGAAATAAAACAATCCTTATCATTCATTAAAGAACCCGGAAGATTCATCTTAACCGTGAGTGTAGGCAAATATGAGAACACCTGGGATTTCTTTGTATATCCTTCAGTGAAAAAGAAAATCAGTTCGGATATTTTGATCACACAAACATTAGATGCCAAAGCCAAGCAGGTTTTGGGAAATGGCGGCAAGGTTTTATTAACTATTAAAAAAGGAAGCATTAAAGACGACAAAGGAGGCGATATAAAGATTGGGTTCTCCAGCATTTTCTGGAACACGGCCTGGACAAAGGGACAGCCACCAACGACACTCGGCATTTTATGCGATCCTGAAAATCCGGCGCTCAAAGAATTTCCTACGCAATACCACAGCAATTACCAATGGTGGGATGCTATGAGCCATAGTGATGCTATCCTGCTTGATTCTGTAGCCAAAAATATAAAACCTATAGTTCGCGTGATTGACGATTGGTATTCGGCAAAGCCGCTGGGTTTATTATTTGAATGTAAAGTGGGCAAAGGCAGATTATTATTTGCCGGCATTGACCTTATCAGCGATAAAGAAAGCAGGCCGGAAGCAAAGCAATTATTGCAAAGCCTGGCAACTTATATGGAAGGTGATCAATTTCGTCCAAGCATCACAGTTAGTATGGCTAAAATTGAAAGTTTGTTTAAACCGGGTGAATAGAATTTTTGATATTACGAATTAAATAACAAATGAAAATTGTATTTGGCTTACTTATTTTAGTTTTTTTCTTTTAGGCACCACATTGCAAATGCGCAAGTTAAAAAAAAAGTAAAGCCAAATATTTTATGGATTGCTATTGAAGATACTTCACCGCAATTTATTGCCGCTTATGGCAATGCACGGACAAACAATATCGATAAATTGGCACGGGAAGGGATACGTTTTACACATCCGATTCTTTGTGTAGTAAAGATGTAATTGATCCCGCCACCAATGATTCCATTTTAAGGCGATGTCATGAAATGTATAATTTAAAATAATCGAATCAAAACCCGGACTATAAAAATTCACCACAAAAAATCTTTTCAAAAATGAGACTTTTAATACTTATATTATTTCTTCCATCCTTTTTAAATACTGGTTTCATTTCTAGTGATAACAAACCAGGAAGTGCAAATAAAATATCCTGCATTAGTAGCCATCAAAATATAAACACAGATACCACTTACCTGGCGCCTGTTTTGGCTGAATTAAGAAAAAAATGGCCTGATAATAAAATAATCAATCTTGTTTTTCACGGGCATAGTGTACCCGCAGGTTATTTCAAAACGCCTGCCATTCATACTTTTCAGGCTTACCCGATGTTGGTTTTAAAAAAAGTTACGGATAGTTTTCCTACGGCCAGTATTAATTGTATCCGAACAGCAATAGGCGGTGAAAATGCAGAGCAGGGAGCAAAAAGGTTTGACAGCACCGTATTAAGTCATCATCCGGATGTGCTGTTTATAGATTATGCGCTGAACGATAGAAGTATTGGGGTTGAGCGTGCGCAGGCCGCCTGGGAAAGCATGATACAAAAAGCGTTGGATCAAAATATAAAAGTTGTGGTATTAACCCCAACACCTGATCTTAATGAAAATATTTTGAGCGATGATGCACCATTGGAAAAGTTTTCAGAGATGATAAGAATGCTTGCTGAAAAATATCATGTAGCCCTGGTAGATAGTTACCAGGTTTTTAAAACCTTAGTTGCCGATGGGGCTGATTTAAAAACATTTATGGCACAGCCCAATCATATCAATCAAGACGGGCATAAATTAGTGGCCAATGAGATAGGTAACCTTTTCGGATTAAAATAAAAGACCCCGGTAAACACATAAATAATGCGGGAAATGAATTGTTCTCTGCTTTCCAGGTGCGTTTATAGAATCAGGCATTTACCTGCTCATGCATGTCGGTCCTGGTAAATATCAAGGCAACTGGTTGACTTATTGAAATAGCCGGACCACCTTTATGAAAATGCCATTAAACATTATTTGAAAAAAATCAAAAATCCCAATAAGATGGTTAATGGAAAAAATACATTTTATTATAAGTATCCGCAATCTAAAATTGCTACGCCCAACATAGATAAGCTTGCCGCAGAAGGCATGCGTTTTACCGATATGCACGCTCCTTCATCTGTTTGTACTCCATCCCTTTACGGCATTTTAACCGGAAATTATTGCTTTCGAAGTCGTCTGCCACAAGGAGCCATATCAGGATACCGCCGGGCACTCATTCTACCTGGCCAGGCTACTGTTGCTTCCTTGTTGAAAAAGCATGATTATTATACTGGTATAATAGGAAAATGGCGCCTGGGCCTGGATTGGGTAATCAAACCAGGTCATGAATCAGCATTGCAAATTCCTGGAGGTGCCTCTTCAAACGTACAGATGGTGAGGGACAGGAATACAGGTGATATTGATTTTACCAAACCGCCAACAGATGGGCCTCTTAAACACGGGTTTGATTATTCATATATTTTACCAGCTTCTTTGGATATCGGACCCTATGGTTATTTGAAAAATGATACCTTAACCGAACCGCTTACCGAAAATACAAAAGGAAATCAACTCAATACTCCGGGTTCCCCTAATTATGCTACCGGTGCTTTCTGGCGTCCCGGACCTATGTCGCAGGCTTTGATTTTAATAATGTATTGCCGAATTTTACCGACAAAGCCGTTTCTTAAATTAAAAATCAAGCAAAAAATGAGAGGCCCTATTTTCTTTATTTTGCTATGCCCGCACCTCATACTCCCTGGTTTCCGGCAAAAGAATTTATTGGAAAATCAAAAGCGGGCCTTTATGGCGACTATGTAACTGAGGTAGATGCAGTGATTGGAAAAGTAATGGCTGCTATTAAAGAAAGTGGTTCTTTTTCGAATACCATAGTTATTGTAACCAGCGATAATGGTCCTTACTGGCGACCTGCATATATTGAAAAATATAATCACCGCTCAGCTTATATTTTCAGAGGTATGAAGGCCGACGCCTGGGAAGGTGGACACCGCGTACCTTTTATTGTGAGATGGCCAAATCATACCAGGGCAGGCAGTGTAAGCAATCTTATTTCTACACTTACCAATTTAATGGCTACCTGTGCAGATTTGGTTGGTGGAGATAAAATGGCAGAATCATCTTTAGATAGTTATAGCCTGTTGCCGGTTTTAATCCAAAAAACAGGTTCAGCTTTAGGGCAAAAACCAATAATCAATGAATCGTCTGGTGGATTATATGCAGTTTGTAAAAGTTCATGGAAACTTATTGAAGGAAGAGGCTCGGGAGGTTTTAGCAAACCCGTAACCTACCAACCTAAACCGGGTGAGGTAAAAGGACAATTGTATAACATTCAATCGGATCCATCCGAAACCAATAATCTATATCTTAAAAACCCTAAAAAAGTTGATTCATTAAGTCATTTAATGGCTAGTATTAAGAATTTGAAGCGTTAATAGAACTATTCTAAAAGCGTTTAATCCAGGTAATTTTTTCATTTGATCTAATTTTATTTCCTGATATTATTTTTTAATAAATAAAAATGCCCGTCCTGGGCACCAATTAAAAGGTCATAAATCCCATCCTTATTCCAATCTACGGGTGTCGGACTGGTTGTATGCCCGGCTAATTTTACCTTACTGATATCCCCCTTATTCTGAAAGTACACGGTATCCCCATTTTGTTTGATATTCTCATAATAACATGCGTTAATACTGTTAGTCATCAAATCTATTTTTCCGTCACCATTCCAGTCTACGAGGCAAATCTTACGGCGTCCTGATCCGCCACCGGTACCTGTTGCCAGTTGAAGAGGCTTTGCATCGGAGATTGAAGGCTTGTCATTGTCATGCTTAGCATCGTCAAGGATGTAAAAAACCCGTTTTCCTGGCTTAAGCCAAAGCTGACCGTTTTTGATAAAGCGTTCATAAAAAGCCAGGTAACCTTCATGGTCAAGCATGATCAAATCGGTCAAACCATCCTTGTTCCAGTCAATAGCAAAAGGAGTAGTTCTCCATTCTGTAACCAAATCGTTTTTGCCGGGGTTCCACCAGTTCCATGCAGGTTTCGGGACTTGAGATTCTCCCCAATCCACTTTTACATTATAAGGGCCTTCCAGGTTTAAAAGATCGCCTGAATTCTTGTACCAAATAACTTTTCCAAAAATTGAATTCATTATGATGTCCTTTTTGCCATCATTGTCCCAGTCCGCAATGCTTAAAGTTGTATATCCCCATTTTTCTTCAGCCGGACCTTGAATAGAACCATTTTTTCCTGCCATAATCCGAATATCCATTCCGTTAGACTTCAGTAAAATTGGTGCAGCCCATGTAGGTGTTACTCCTCCACTGAGGTTTTTTATAAAGCAGATATTTCCTGATGAATTACCGGAAATAATATCGTCATAACCATCGCCGTCCCAATCAACACCAAAAGGGGTTGTCAATGCTCCGAATTTTAAATAGTTCGCTTTTTGTTTTAAATACACCGGTGATGTAAACACAGGCATATTATTTTTTAATCTGCCTGTGTTTTTGATAAGGGCAACCCGTCCATCTTCGTCCCCGACCAGCAAATCAATGTAACCATCTTTATCAAAATCAACAGCCACGGGGGTAATCATTTCTGTATATAATCTGATTGTATCACCTTTGTCATCCAATAAGAAATGGCCCTTGTCAAATTTTGGTTTTGAACGTGTGCCGATATTCCGATACCACGTCAATTTATCAATGAATTCACCGCAAATAATATCAGGTTTTCCATCGTGGTCAAAATCCGCCATATTGGGTCCCGGGGCACCATATGTTTCTATTGGCTGCCCGCCGGAAACAATCTTTCCTCTGTTAATGTACTTTCCATTTTGATTTTCGAGAAAATAAAGGAATCCACGAAGGGGGCCATTTGTCCAATCTCCATATTTATCATAAGCATTGTCCCAGCCATATTCGCTCCAATCGTCAATTCCTGCGATGATATCCTGGTCGCCATCGTTGTCAAAATCAACATAGCTCCACATATTACTACGTACTTTTTTGAGGTCAGCTCCCGGTAAAACATCAACCGGAATTGAATATGGATTAGAAAATAGTTCAGTAGGGAAGTTTTTATATTCAATACCCTGGCTGATAACATGCAGGGCGCCGTTAACGTATGATGCCTGCGTGTTATTATAGGCGCTATCAGACATTTTATTTGAAATATCGAAAAGTGGGCGGGAAGAAGTTCCTATATTTTTATAAAAGTAAATCCCTTTGTAGGGTGTGCCAGGGGAAGACATAATAAGATCCATGAGCCCATCCCCGTTAAAATCAAAGGGTATTGGACAACCCCATAGTCCTGTTCCTAAATCAACTATCAAATCAGGATTGTTCTGTTTTACCCGCATCGCATCTTCTGTTTGTGCGTTTCCGATATTATTTGCCAGGATAAGGGCAAAAAGAATTAAAAACTTAGTACTGTTTTTCATTTTCATAAAATTATTATCCTGTGTCAGTAACCCTATATTACTACTTTTATCCCTGACTTTAGGGTTATATATTTAATTATTTTATACCATTTATTCGAAAGTACTTACATTGCTTAAAAAGACCCGGCGAGAGCAAAATGAAGTTCATCCTCAACCTGGTATCTGTTATAAGATTCTTGTCATTTATCCTGAAAGCAGCTTCACTAAATTGCCGGCATAGGTGTAGGCAGAATCGTAATTGAATAATGTATACTCCTCATATTTTGGGAGTAATTCAAATGCTAAGGTGCTTTCGAATTTTGAGATGTTAACTTCCTGATAAATTTATTCAAAAATTTTCATCCAGTTCATAAGCCGGTCAAACCATTGATCGTTGGTCGTTTTATTATGCAGGCCGAAACCGTGGCCACCGGCAGGATATAAATGCATTTCAACCGGTACGCCATTTCTAATACAGGCCTGGTAGTAACGGACACTATTTTCGACAGGTACTGTGCGATCATCACCAGCCTGTACAAGGAATGCAGGCGGACAGTCTTTGCTCACCTGCAGTTCGTTGGAAAATTCTTTCACTAATTCAGCCGATGGATTTTTGCCGATAAGATTTTCTTTAGAACCATGATGCGTAATGCTGTCATTAAAACTTATAACCGGGTAAATGAGTATCGTAAAATCAGGGCGAACAGAAGTAGTATCGTGTATCGATTGATCAGCTAATGAATGAAAATGTGTCGCGGCGGCAGATGCAAGATGTCCGCCGGCAGAGAAGCCCATAATACCGACTTTATTTGGATCCAATCCCCACATGGTGGCCTTAGATCTCACCATTCGAATAGCTTGTTGGGCATCTTCCAAAGGGCCAATACTTTTATCAATCATTATGGAATCCATGGGCAACCTATATTTTAAAACAAAAGCTGTAATACCATAATTATTGAATGTTTTGGCAACTTCCACTCCTTCGTGATCCATTGCTAACCTTGCATAGCCACCGCCCGGACAAATGATAACAGATATGCCGTTTGGGTGTGCAGGAGAAAATCGTGTAAGTATTGGTGTTACAACAGATGAAATGCGAAAACCTCCGTTGTTAAAAGTAATGTGTTCGGTAACCGATGACGGCTTTGAATCAGGAATAGCACCTTTATATAAATTCATATCTTCTATGGATTGGGAAAATGCAGTCTCGGAAACTAATACCAGGAAAAAAAGAAAAATTTTTTTGAGCATTGTTGAAAATTTATTACACGAATTAAAGCGAATTAGAAACAAATAGTTAATAGTGTCTTCATTGTTGACATCTATTCATCGGTTCTGAAAGACGACGCAGGTAACCCTTCTTTATTATACAAATTAGCTCCCCGTGGATTGTCTGCCCATGCATACCGTACATACTTTGGATCACGCACATCATCATTCCAAACGATTACTTTATCTCCGTCAATTTTTGCATGAGCCCAAACAAATTTTTTATCGGCACCGGCGATTGCAAACTGTCTTAATCCTTCACCATCGTTTGATATCAAACCGCTGCCTGTATTATTGAAAATGATTATAATTTTATCTCCTTCTATTTTTGATGATTGATAAATTGGCCCGGAATAAACGATATCGTTTTCACCATAAGCCACTTTTTCAGCGGCTAACGCAGAGCGGATACCTACATCTTTTTTATCTAAAGGATGAATATCGTTCCATTCTCCTAAATCAATGGTAACCGACATGGCAGTATTCTGCACAGATAAGTTTTTCAATTGTGCCTCACGCAAAACGGCCCAATCGCTTTCTGACGGCAAATAGTTTACATCCATATAATTCGGTAGCTGCACATATATAAATGGCATAGCCCCCTGCTGCCATTGGGCCCGCCAGTCATTTATTAATGCCGGGAGCAACTTCGCATATTCATTAGCGTTATTTGCGTTACTTTCTCCCTGGTACCATAAAATTCCTTTTATGGCGAAGTTTGTTAAAGGGGCAACCATTGCATTGTACAATGCAGTCGGCTGGTTTTGCACAGAAATTCCAGCTTCCGTATTAAGGTGCCGGGTAAATGCTTCTCCCACTTTATATTGCCAGTAACCTTTTAAATCAATAGTATCTTTTCCGGTGAAAATGTAATAGGGTTTATCAGGGACAAAGCCTCCTTTGCCCATATGGTTGATCACACGTATAACGATGAGATTTTTACCAGGTTTTAATACACCGGCCGGCAAATCATATCTTCTTTGCGGATATTGATAGGTTGTTTTACCCACCAGGTTTCCATTAATGTATACAAAATCTGCATCAACAATTCTCCCCATAAATAATGTAGCCGAAACTCCGGTCATGAATGCAGGTACATCAATTTCTCTTCTATACCAAACGACGCCATTCAAATCTTTTATTCCCTGGTCTTCCCAATAACCCGGTATGTTAATCCGATACCATTCTTTCGGGATATAAGATGTATCAAACCATTTCGTGTCACCTGCCAATCCCTTATCATCATCGTCTATAGACCTTCGTGATGCATTCATTGCAAAGGCTTTCCTGTTAGTCCCGTTTACATACATAGTGTCCTTATTTTTGTCAATCGTATGTTCTATGAAAGGAAATTCCTTAAGCCCTTCCTCACTAGTCCACGCTTCGATAGGCGTGCCACCAACGCTGGAGTTTATTAAACCAATTGGAACATGATATTTTTCATACAGCGCTTTTCCAAAGAAATAAGCTACAGCAGAAAACCGGAGAACATCTTTGGGATTAGCAGATTTCCAATAACCCGCCGGTAAATCCATTTCAGGCTTTTGTAAGTTAGTAAGTGCGGGAATCCAAAATTGTCTTATCTCCGGGTAATCAGCTTCTGCGATTTCTTTCGCGTAGGTGTATTTATGCAATTCCATTTGATGCACCATATTTGACTGGCCCGAGCAGAGCCATACATCGCCAATTAAAATATTATCGAGAACAATGTGATTTTTCGCATCAATTGCCATGGTGAAAGGACCGCCCGCCTTTGAAGGCGAAAGCACAACCATCCAATCTCCTCTTTCATCGGCAGCCGTTGTATATTTCTTTTTTAGAAAATTAATTTTAATTTTTTCGTTCGGCGATGCCCATCCCCAGATCTTTACTTTGGCATCTCTTTGTAATACCATGCTGTCTCTTACCATTTGCGGGAGTTTCACCTGGCACAAAGCAGGCATATTCAAAAAAATAATTAAAGAAGAGACCAGCATGTAATTTATTCTCATTTCGTATACGCTTTACCGTAAGGTATTCGTTAATGTTCCAAATTTATCAATCGTAAACTTTATTTTATTGTGAACAATCACATCACGCCCTTATTCAAACTGAATTGCAAAATAGGTACAAGGTTGTGAACCAATATTCCTGATGCCATGTAATACATTCGAACCGAGATAATAAACGTCTCCGCCTATCCCTTTATAAAACTTCTGAGCTATTTGCATTTCAGTGTTTCCTTCAATCATTACTATCATTTCCGCGGCCCGGTGCGTGTGAGGGTCATGGCTTTTCAATCCGGCATTTAGGGTAGTAACATGCATGTCTAATCGTTTAGTCATGGCTGTTGGGCGTTGAAAGTAATTTCTTGTGCCTCCTTTTTCACTCGGCTTCAATACAATACTTTTCCAATCTTCAATAAATGAACCTCCCGAATCTTTTCCTCTTTGCAAATCTATTGGACTATTAGACCGGTATTTCGCTACATAATATTCGCATGACGTCGTAATTTTATTTTGAATAGAAAAATGCTGCCCCGGAAGTAACAGGACAATGCTTCCCTGGCCTAATGTGTAAACGGAATCATTAAGGGTAGTGATTAAAATCCCCTTTTTTACAATATATAAATTCTCCTCACCTGCAGGAACATCCATTTTAATATCCGCCCTGGACTCAGCCAATTCAAGGGCATCCATTTGAAGCCACTCCATGTCATGGGTGCTACCTTCAAAAAGAATAGTGGACCTGGTATTCCCCTGAAGACTCTTTACCGGTTGTTTCCACTGATACACCTGCGATATAATGGAATCCTGCTGCGCCGAAAGTAATAGCGGAGCCAGGTAAATAACAGAAAAGATTATTTTTTTCATACACTTCCTTTTTCAAAGTATGAAAATAAATAGCAAAAAAATTAACCATACTTTTTTATTATGCCTTTGATACGTATAAAAAATATTTTGCTAAACCGATCAACATTTTAATTTTAAAAAGCATGGTATTTTCATTCAAAGCCCACGATAAATCCAGCAGACTCTAAAATCCAATAGAATTTCCTCCATCCACGGGTAACACAACCCCCGTTATATATGCCGAAGCTGACGTTGCAAGGAATACCGCAGCATCACCAATATCAGCAGGCATTCCCAAAGTACCCATGGGGGTTCTTGCCATTACTTTATCTTTTCTTTCTTTATCGCTATTCAATGCTTTGGCAGACATCTCTGTCGCAATAAAGCCCGGTGCAATACAATTCACCCGGATACCCTTCGGAGAAAGTTCCACTGCCATGGCTCTTGTCATTCCTTCAATTGCCGCCTTTGAAGCACTATAGGCAATTACTTTTGGAATTCCATATTGAGATGCCATTGAACTTATATTAACAATACTTCCACCGCCCTTTTTTACCATGTATTTTACTACCTCTCTTGAGAGCGCAAACATGGCAGTCACGTTGGTATGCATAACGTGCTGAAACTCTTCATCGGTAACTTCCGTCAATTCTTTTTTTAAGTTAATGCCGGCATTATTTATAAGTATATCAATAGTTTCATATTGATTAATAACCTGGTCTACTAATGTCGGTATGGAAGAAAGATCATTTAAATCAAAGGAAATGGGAATACACAATTCACCCATTTCATCTTTAGCAACGCTCAACTTGTTTTTATCACGACCTACGATAATGGTAGTAATATTATTTTGAACAAACTTTTTGGCTATTGCCAGCCCGATGCCTGATGCGCCACCTGTTACAATTGCTATCTTTTTTTTGTTTATTTCCATTATGTATTATTTCTATTCAAAAATATTTTGAAATTTTCTTAATCATTTCCCGGTGCATAAGGAAATTGTAAGGATTCATAATATTGTAAAGGATGATCCGGTTTTTCGTATGGTGACGGAATGGGCATTTTGGAAAATGTTTGAAAATATAAAAGGCAGGCATTGCGCCACCATACCGCTTCTTCTTCCTGTATGCTGAGCAACATACGAACCTGGTTAAATCTCTCGTCATCTATATATTTTCGCATTCGGTTCCAGGCGCTTTGCATCCATCGTACCGTATCAACACCCTCATTATATTTATAACACATTTCGTCCCAAAGATCTCTTCCCGACTTCATTGTGTAGGTCCATGGAACATGGTGAAACCATAATAAATATTTTTCAGGACAGGTATTAAGATTTGCAAATTGTTTTTCTACTTCCGGCTGATACTCGGCAAGTGCGTTACTTCCTGTTGCAGTACGATCGAAGCCGATACCTATGCTATCGGCCCGATGAAAATACACCGGGTTCCAGTCAGCACGGGATGCCTTATCGTACCACGGCGCGGGGCCATAATGATTTCCATAACCCATAATGTGATGAAGGCCTAATGGCGTCATATAATTCACAACGGCTTCCCTGGAGGCCAGCATCATTTTTTTTATCGTATCAACAAAATTTTGTTCGTTCGTAAATGTTTGCCGTATCCATTCACCTGCTATGGCAGATGCCGTTAAATTATAATCCCAGGCAATACGCCCATAAGCGTACCAGTTAGCCTGGCCAAACGGATGCCCGGTCCAGTCAATATCATTGCCGATATTTGCCACGCCGGCAATTCCCGTTAGCTGGTGACCATCTGACAATCCATCAATGACAGTAGCCACTGTGTAGCCTTTTCCTTTTTCGTATGTATCCGCATCCAGCACTTCTTTAAATAACGGTGCTTCATAAACGAGATGGGTGCCCTGGCCTAAATATTCCTGCGTGAGTTGAAACTCCATCATTAAGGGTGTTTTCGGCATTGCGCCAAACAATGGACTAAACGGTTCCCTTGGCTGAAAATCAATCGGCCCGTTTTTTACCTGTATCAAAACATTTTTTTTGAATTCGCCATCCAACGGTTTAAATTCAGTATAAGCCTGTTTAAACCGGTCTGTGGGAGTTTCATTGCTATACACAAAGGCACGCCACATCACAATTCCATGATGCGGAGTTAATGCATCAGCTAACATGTTGGCGCCATCGGCGTGCGTTCTTCCGTAATTCTGTGGGCCGGGTTGGCCTTCCGAATTTGCTTTTACCAAAAAGCCACCAAAGTCGGGTATGTATTGATAGATCTCATCTATCTTTTGCTTCCACCACTTTTGAACATTTGTATTTAAAGGATCAGCAGTTTTTAGTCCGCCTATTTCTATAGGAGCACTGAATTTGGCTGTCAGGTACACTTTTATCCCATAAGGGCGAAACAAATTGGCCAACGCCGCCGCTTTAACCAGGTAATTTTTTGTAAGTACCAGCGCATTGGCGTTCACGTTAGTTAATACGGTTCCGTTAATACCTATGGATGCATTAGCCCTTGCATAGTCAATATAACGTTGATCGATATAAACGGGCAAGGTATGCCAGTTCCAGATAGAAATGCCCGCGTAACCCCGTTCAGCCGTTCTGTTCAGATTATCCCAATGATCTAAAATCCGGTTTTGGATTTTCGGAATACTTGTGATAGAAATTTTCTGAACAGGCTGATGAGTTTGTAGCAGACGCAAAAATTGAAATACGCCATACAATACGCCCACATCTTTTTTAGCGGCAATAACCGTTACTTTTTTTTTATCGATACTACCGGTGCGGATAATGAAGCCTTCCGGCCCCAACTCACTTATTTCTTTTAAAGAAAAGAATGATTTTATTGGATCTGGTGAAACAGAAGTGGTGCAAATAACCGTACCTTCATCAGTTGATCTTTTTTCGGGTATTTTTTTATCGAGCAATCCTTCCAGGCCTTTTACTAATTCTTCTTTGGCTACATGTAATGTCAGGCTTTCGGCATTGATTTGTATTCCGGTAAACCGGGTCCGATATTGTGACAAAAGTTGTGTATCCCCTATCCTGTCATATCGCAACCAAAGCCGGTAACCGTTATCTGCATAAGAAATACAAACTACCAATAAGCAAATCAATGTTATAAAAATTTTTCTCATGCTTAAAGAATTGTAGTTTACTCAACCGTTACCGGACTTTCTTTTTTGCGATGATCTCACAAACTACTTTTTTTTAAAGACGATTTTCTAATGATTAACTCAGAACGGACTATAATAGTATTCGTATGATTCATGTCACTGATTCCTTTCAAGTGATTGATGAGGTTACGGGCTGCTATCTCTCCCATGTCTTTGCCGGGATAATTGATCGTAGTGAGTGCGGGTTCTATTAGTTTGCTTACTGCATCATTGTTAAATCCAACTATTGCAATCTCTTCCGGAATTTTAACACCATTTTCTTTTAATGTACGCATACATACCGCTGCAACAAAGTCGTTGGTTATAAAAGCAGCATCAGGCGAAGGTTTCATTTTAAGCATCTGCATTGCCGACGCTACGCCTGCTTTTTCAGAAAGGTCTTTTACGATCACTAACCGTTCATCAAATGGAATGCCGGCATCAAATAAAGCATCCTTGTATCCTTTGAACCTTTGGGCATACACATTTCGTAAGAGGCTAGACGTTACATGAGCGATCCTTTGGCAACCTTGTTCAATAAGGTGTTGGGTAGCCTGGTAACCGCATTTGGCATTATCAATAATTACAACCGTATTATTTCCATCCTGCTCTACCCGGTCAAAAAACATCACCGGAACGCCCTTATTAATAAATGGCTGAAAGTGGTCCAGGTTTTCAGTATCAAAAGAAAGCGAAGCGATCAATCCATCCACCCTTTTTTCAAACAGGTTTTTTGCATTGGCAATTTCTTTGGTAAAACTTTCTGATGAATGCGCTATAATTAAATCATACCCTGCTTCCGCGGTTATTTTTTCTACACCGGCTAAAACGGAAGTAATGAAATTGCTGTTGAGTTCATGTACGATGATTCCGATTGTTTTGGTACTTTGATTGCGAAGGTTTCGTGCAAAATGATTAGTACGATACCCCAACTCTTCTGCAAGCTCCGATATTTTTTTCCTGGTTTTTTTATTGACAACAGGATCATTCTTTAAAGCGCGGCTCACCGTGGCGATAGATACATTAAGCGCCGTGGCCATATCATATATGGTAACTTCTTTATTTTTTATCATTACAATCCTTTGCATCCTTCATAATAATCGTAAAGCTATATCAAAAAAGAATTTTTTTTTATTATAAATGTAATCGTTTACATTTTTAAAAATTATTCCCTTAATTTAGTCCCTTAAAAGATTGTGCTGCATAAATCTATACGAAGATTTGTTTTTGCTCTTCAAAGTCTTAAAAAATATGGGGTTCATTGACTTTTTATTTAAATAAAGTTAGGGTTCAGGTTACTTGTTGCAAGATGCTAATAAAATTATGTAAAGAAAAGTTTTATAGAATGTGTTTCAGGATGATGTTGACACGCTTCAGAGATTCTAATGCAAGGATGGAATTACAACTTTTTTTACAAAAACAAATGGCACGATGTAAATAAGCGTTATAAATAAAAAATAA
>JBDTOV010000093.1:0-19970 GCA_039933035.1 Ginsengibacter sp.
GGTTACAAAGCATATTGGGATGATGGCGCCCAAATGGTGTCGCCTCATGATAAAAATGTAATAACTGAAGTGGAGAAAATAAAAAGCCTGGATGATGTACAATGGAAAGGAAAGGAAGAAAACATTACAATTATTGGCAAAGACATGGACAACCAGTATATAGATATGGTAAAGGGCCTGAGCATAAATCCGGAGGTTTGCAGGGAGCAGCATGATCTTAAAATCGTTTATACGCCCATTCACGGTTCAGGAATAATGCTGGTTCCCCGGGCCTTGGAGGCATTTGGTTTCGATAATGTGCACATTGTTGCAGAGCAGGAAACACCTGACGGAAATTTCCCAACAGTGATATATCCAAACCCGGAGGAAAAAGAGACGATGAGTATTGGATTAAAAAAGGCAAAGGAGCTTGATGCAGATATTCTGCTGGGAACAGATCCTGATGCCGATCGTGTAGGCATCGGCGTTAAAAACAATAAGGGTGATTGGGTTTTGCTAAATGGAAACCAGACAGCGCTGCTGGTTTTTAATTATATCATCGAAGCAAGAAAAAATAATAGCTTGTCCGGACCTGATGACATGGTTATAAAAACAATCGTAACCACAGACCTTATTGATGTAATTGCAAAAGCGAGTAATATTTCCTGCTACAATGTACTTACCGGCTTTAAATGGATTGCTGAAATGATCGGGGAAAAAGAAGGTAAGGAAAATTATATCGTGGGTGGCGAAGAAAGTTTTGGTCTTATGGTTGGTGATAAAGTCCGGGATAAAGATGCCATAAGCGCTGTTGCTATGATATGCGAAATGGCGGCCGTGGAAAAAAATAACTGGCAAACGTTATTTAATAAATTGATTGAACTATATGTAACGTACGGATTTTATAAAGAGGACCTGATTTCCATTACAAAAAAAGGTATGAATGGTTCTAAGGAAATTGCAGATATGATGAAGAACTACCGCGACAATCCTCCTTTGGAAATCGCCGGAAGCCCGGTAATAGAATTGTATGATTATGAAATGCAGGAAATGAAAAATTTGAAAACAGGAGCAGTTAGAAAAATAGAACTTCCCAAAAGCAATGTATTGCAGTTTATAACAGAAGACGGTAGTAAAATATCTGCCCGGCCCAGCGGAACGGAGCCAAAAATAAAATTTTATGTCAGTGTACATATGCCTTTAAAAACTGCCGGTGAATTTGAAACAGTCAGCAGGAAACTTGATGAGAAAATTCAAAGTATCCTTACTTCGATGGATTTAAAATAACCACGAACGGGTTGCAACTAAATTCAGGCGCCAGTTGGGTTTTAGATAGTAGGTAATATTGGTTACGATAATAAAATATCTTATCTGCAAAGCTTCATATTGCAAATTAATTGCGCGGAGTATTTGTAGGATTCATTAGTGACTTTATTCCCATTGTTACGGGTCCTTGCCCATTGTGGGATTTTAATTAACTGTTTCCTCCCAGGCCCACTGAAGAAATAATTATTGTCAGTTAATTGTCAATAATTTGTGAATGGAGTTTTTTTGGCCGAATTTTTGTAATATTTATATGTAAATATTCCTATAAAATCCCGGTTAGAATTCAATAGCCTTTGTTAACATCCCACTTTATCTTACATTATTGTCTTGAAAGACCCCATTTGATTTAAGCAGCCCTGGTTTCGTTACCGGCTGCTTTTTTTCTATCAAAAGAGAGATAATCAAATTAATTTGAGCAAGGTCAATTGCCCGTTTCTCCATCCCTTACTTTCACTTTCTTTTTTCCGCTGTTCTTCTTTTCGTATTCCAACACTTCGGCAGGCTTCGCTATTTTTTTTGGTTCGTCGGTAACCACTTCAGTTTTTGGTTGCTGCAACAGATGTCCCCGGTCATATTTTTCTGATTTTATTATTCTGCCGGTGGATACATCGTAGTAAGTCCAGTCACCGTTTTTAACACTGTATGGTTCCGCCTTTACTATTTTATAACTAATAATTTCATTGTTGCCTGTTCCGTATACAGGAATCGTATCATAGGGTGCATAGGGGTTATAAGCTCTCCAGTTTTCTTCACGTATTATTTCACCCATCGGCGTATAGTATTGGCAAAGACCATCTTTTCCGCCATATTTATAATTTTCAACGGCCAGGAGATCACTTTTCAGGGTATATTTTCTCCATAAACCTTCTTTCTTGCCATTTACAAAAATTCCTTCTTCTTCATAGCCGGGCTCGCCGCGTAATGGATCCACATGTACAACCCATTTGCCTTGTTGCAATCCATTTTTATCTATGGCGTTTAAGGTATCCCCATGTACCGAAAGCGTATAAGTTTTATATTGTGCATCGGCTGTATAGCAAAACTGTATCGCGATAAATAGCAACAACAGTTTTTGTAGTTGTAAAATCATATTATATTAAATTTTTTTAATAATGTTTTTCAAATTCAAATTTACCAAATTAAGCAGGGTTTTATTAAGAAACGGATTTTTGTTTGTCTTAATTTTAACCTTTATCCCTTCATTTCCACAAGTACAGGCAACAACGGCTTCAGATAGATTGAACGGTTTAGCTTCAAGAAAATTATTACAAAGCCAGTCTTTATTAAAAGATATTACATTCCGAAGTATCGGGCCGTCTGTAATGAGCGGACGGGTAGTAGATGTGGATGTAAACCCCATTGACCCTACAGAATTTTATGTGGCTTATGCAACAGGAGGGCTTTGGCACACAACAAATAACGGGCAGAGTTTCGTGCCTGTTTTTGATCATGAAGATGTAATTGGTATTGGTGATATTGCTGTTAACTGGAAAAATGGGGAAATTTGGGTGGGAACTGGTGAAGCCAACAGCAGCCGGTCTTCCTATTCAGGGGTTGGTATTTACAAAAGCAGGGATACCGGGAGAACCTGGGAATATCTTGGACTTCCGGAAAGCCAGCATATCGGGAAGATAATATTGCACCCGGCAAATAAAAGTGTTGCCTGGGTAGCGGCGCTCGGTCACTTGTATTCTCCGAACAAAGAAAGAGGTGTTTACAAAACCATAGATGGCGGTAAAACCTGGAAACAAACTTTATATGTTGACGATAATACCGGGGCCATTGATATGGATATCAATCCTAAAAATCCCGATGAAATATATGCGTCTATGTGGCACCGTGAGAGGCGCGCCTGGAATTTTGTCGAAAGCGGAAATACTTCTGCAATCTATAAAAGTATGGACGGTGGCGATACATGGAGCAAAATCTCAGGAAAGTCAGCCGGCTTTCCTGAAGATGACGGAACCGGTCGTATTGGTATTGCCGTGTATGCGGCCAATCCGGAGATTGTTTTTGCTACGGTCGATAATCAAAACCGCAGGCCGGATACCGCGGTAAAGAAAACCGATACGACAAAGTATGTTCTCAATGATTTTAAAAATATAACTAAAGAAAAGATTTTGTCAATGGATGATAAAAAGCTGGATAGTTTTTTCCTTAAAAATGATTTTGACAAGAAATACAACGATTCAACCGTAAAAGAACTGGTTCGCTCGGGTAAGATAAAACCCGATGCTATTTATGGGTATTTATCCGATGCTAATACTGCTCTTTTTAATACACCTATCATTGGTTGCGAAGTGTACCGGAGCGATAACGGCGGCGTTACCTGGAAAAAAGTGAATACAAAGGGGTTGGAACTGTACAATACTTATGGATATTATTTTGGTAAAATATCAGTTTCACCGGTAAATGATAATAAGGTAATTATTAACGGGTTTAATATCATGCTGAGCAATGATGGCGGCAAAACTTTTAAAGCTGTTGACAAAGCTAATACCCATCCTGACTGGCATGGGGAGTGGATCAATCCGCTGCGTGACAGCAATTGGATAGCCGGGAACGATGGTGGTTGCAACATTACTTATGATAATGGTGAACATTGGTTCAAAGCCAATATGCCACCAGTGGCACAATTTTATGCAATTGCGGTTGATGATGCAAAACCTTATAATGTGTATGGTGGCATCCAGGATAACGGGGTCTGGTATGGCCCGGCAAAAATTAAAAATAAAGATGACGCTGAAGATGATGATGAATTGGAAGACGCAGGTGAATGGAAGAATTTAGGCGGAGGAGATGGTATGCAGGTACAGGTAGATACAAGGGATAATAAAACCGTCTATTTTGGTTCCCAGTTCGGCGAATACCAAAGAAAAACGACAGATGCAAAAAAAGGAAAACGTATACATCCGCTGCCTGACCTGGGCGCTGAAAAGATTCGTTATAACTGGCAAACCCCCATCCTGCTCAGCAGTTTTAACCAGGATATTGTATACATGGGCGCTAATATTTTTTACCACAGCATGGACAAAGGGCAAAATATAGAACCTTTAAGTAATGACCTGACTAACGGTAAAAAAGCCGGTGATGTGCCCTATGGTACTATAGTTACTTTGAGCGAATCTCCCTTACGGTTTGGTTTACTGTATGCAGGTACAGATGACGGGAATATCCAATTAAGTAATGACGGCGGCTATACCTGGACGTTAGTAAACTCTCGGTTGCCAAAGGGATTGTATGTAAGCCGTGTTATCGCATCTGCGTTTAAAGAAGGAAGAGTGTATGCAACGCTGAATGGTTACCGCGATGATAATTTTTCGCCCTGGGTGTATGTCAGCGAAGATTATGGACAAACATGGAACCAATTAGGAAATAATTTGCCCGAAGGTCCTTTAAATGTTATTCGGGAGGATCCGAAATATGAGGACATTGTATATGTTGGCAGTGACAATGGTTTATATGCATCATTTAACAGGGGAAAGACCTTCATGGCGTTTGGTGTAAAACTTCCTTCAGTGCCCGTTCATGATATTGCCATACAAAAAACCGCTAATGAAATTGTAATTGGTACCCACGGAAGAAGTATTTTCATAGCATCGCTTAACGATGTGCAAAAGGCTTATGAAAATTATTTAAAATAAAATTTCCTGCATTGAATTGAAGGGCAATGTAACGGTGTAAATATTGTTAAGTAATTTTGAACCTTAATGCAACACATTTTATTGGATAAGTCTTTTTTTTCACGTTCTTCTCCCGATAATTTCGTTACCTTTTTACTATTAATAAAACATAAAAAACCATGAAGATCAACTTACAGTCTTTGCATTTTAAAGCGAGCGAAAACCTTAAAGAATTTGTAGATGAAAAAGTAGGCAAGCTTGCTCATTTTGATGATCATATCATCAGCGCGGATGTTACCTTATCGTCCGGCGATGGTAAAAATGCTGATAACAAGGTTTGTGAAATACGGCTGGTAGTACCCGGCTATGACGAATTTGTAAAAAAAAATGCGGAAAGCTTTGAGGCAGCCACCTTAGATGCCGTAGATACTTTGCAGAAAATTTTAAGAAGGAAAAAAGATAAAAAATAATTTTTTTCTTCATCAATTAAAAAAAACCGTTTCGTCATCATTGAAACGGTTTTTTTAATGAACCTAATTTTACAAAGTGTGTTACCCTTTCAGCCAATTTGCAATTGAAAAATTGGTAAATGATATTTTACAGCGACTAGTTACGGTGCCACAAAAAAATGCAGCCTAAGTCCCTCACCCCTTATGGGTTTCCGAAAGTCCTATCTTCCCTGCGACCAACTCCTGGTTCTTCTAAAACCACTGTGAGATGCAGGTTTCCGGGAAAGAGGATTTTTTTGAACAACCGGGGTTTGCACAAATTGCATCGTGCTTGCATAAGGATGTCCTTCCACAACCGGGATCGTCTGATCAATTAATTTATGTATGTCACGTAAAAATGCCCTTTCTTCCATATCGCAAAAAGACAAGGCAATTCCTGAAGCACCTGCTCTCCCTGTACGCCCGATTCTGTGGACATACGTTTCCGGAATATTCGGTAATTCAAAATTGATAACATGGCTTAAAGAATCCACATCGATACCTCGCGCCGCGATATCCGTTGCAACCAGCACGCGTATTTTGCCACTCTTGAAATTATTTAACGCATTCTGCCGGGCAGATTGTGTTTTATTTCCATGAATAGCATCGGCGCTTATCCTGGCCCTGTATAATTCTTTTGCGATTTTATCGGCGCCATGTTTGGTTCTCGTGAATACCAGTGCGCTTTGGATCGTATTATCTTTCAAAAGATGAATGAGCAATTGTCGTTTGTCATTTTTTTCAACAAGATAAACAGACTGATCAACGTTTTCTGCTGTTGATGAAACCGGTGTAACTTCCACCCGTATGGGGTTAGTCAATATAGATGCAGAAAGCCTTGAAATTTCGGGGGGCATTGTGGCCGAGAAAAACAACGTTTGCCTTTTCTCGGGAAGTTTGGCGATAATTTTTTTAACATCGTTGATGAAGCCCATATCCAGCATACGATCCGCTTCATCCAGCACAAACATTTTTATGTGCTGCAGGTTCACAAATTTTTGTGACATAAGATCAAGCAACCTGCCCGGGGTGGCTATTAATATATCAACGCCCCTGCGCAATTGATTCGTTTGATGGTATTGGGAAACGCCACCGAAAATAACAGCATGCCGCAGGCCCGTATATCTTCCATAAGCTCCAAAACTCTCATCTATTTGTATAGCCAGTTCCCGGGTGGGTGTAAGGATAAGCGCTTTAATGTTATTGTTTTCGACTTCATGATTTTTTTGCAAAAATAAATTTTGCAGGATGGGGATGGCAAAAGCTGCCGTTTTGCCGGTGCCTGTCTGTGCACAACCTAATAAATCTTTTCCTTTAAGTACATCCGGTATAGCTTGTTCCTGGATTGGAGTAGGGGTCGTGTAGCCCTCTGTTTCGAGCGCCTTTAATATGGGCGCAATTAAATGCAATTCTTTAAAATTCAAAATTTGATATTTTAATGTAAATGATAACTTCCCTGGATCGAAATGATCTCTGAAAGTTTGTTTCGAATATGCTCAAAACCTATGACTTGACGAGCTTTTACCTGTGGGGAAGATTATCCAGTCTGCTAAGTAGGAGTATATAATTGTGTGCAAATATACATTTTTTAAATATCGAAAAGCATTCCTGGGTGCTAATATATATTTTCAAGCAATATAACTGCCAAACATAAACGCAATTTCCGTCAAATTATTGCTATTACTGTTATACATCAAGGGCCAGGGGAAATGTTTCAAAAAACTGTCAATCCTGAATATTGGATTGTCAACTACCAAATCAACCGGCCTGGCTACATTCTCTCAGGTACAGCAATCCCCAATAGTTGCAGCGCGCTTTTTATAACAGTCGCTGTCATTACAGAAATATGTAACCTAAGTGATCTCTTTGCTTCACTTTCCGCATTAGCGACCGAAAGCTCCACGTAAAATGAATTGAATGTTTTAGCCAAATGAAATGCATAGTTGGCAATTACAGAAGGATTCAATTCTTCTGCGGCCTGGGTTACGGTGTTCTCATACTTTTCAAGGAAAAGTATTACTTGTCTTTCAAGTGGAAGAAGCTTTTCTTTCGTCCATTGTGTCTTGTCATTTGTGTCCTGTTCTCCAATCTTTCTTAAAATGGATTGAATCCTGGCATATGTATATTGAATAAAAGGCCCCGTGAAGCCATGAAAATCGATGCTTTCTTCAGGATTAAAAACCATCCGTTTTTTTGGATCAACCCGAAGCAGGTAAAATTTCATGGCGCCCATGCCAAGTGTTTCATATAATTCTCTCAATTCATCTTCCGTGAAATCTTTTACTTTCCCCAGTTCTTCAGTGTGATGCCTCGCGGTGGCAATCATTTCATCAACGATATCGTCAGCATCCACCACAGTTCCTTCACGGCTCTTCATTTTCCCCGTCGTAAGTTCCACCATGCCATAACTTACATGGAGAATATTATCAGCGAAAGGCATGCCCAGTTTGCGAACAATTTCCTTCAACACTTTCATGTGATGTATCTGTTCATCACCAATTACATAAAGACTTTCATCTAATTGGTATTGCTCAAATTTTTGTTTTACCAGGCCAATATCCTGTGTTATATAAACAGAAGTACCATCACCCCGCAATAACAATTTTTCATCAAGACCCACATCGCTAAGGTCAATCCATACACTTCCATCATCTTTTTCATAAAATGAGCCATCTTCCAAGCCTTTTTTTACAAATTCTTTTCCAAGAATGTAAGTCTGGCTTTCATAAAATGTCTTGTCAAAATCGCTGCCTATTCGTTTATAGGTTTCATCAAAACCCTTGTATACCCACCCATTCATCTTGTTCCAAAGTTCCATCAAACCAGGCTTTCCATGTTCCCAATCCAGTAGCATCTGCTGGGTCTTTTTCATTATCGGCGCTTCCTTTTCTGCTTCTTTTTCGGGTGTGCCTGCGTCAACTAATTCTTTAATTTCCTTTTTATATTCATCATTAAATTTTACATAGTAATCTCCTACAAAATGATCGCCCTTTGTATGGGTTGATTCCGGTGTAGCGCCATTGCCAAATTCCTCCCATGCGATCATACTTTTACAAATATGAATGCCGCGATCATTAACGATGCTGGACTTATATACTTCATATCCATTTGCTTTTAAAATTTCTGCAACGCTCCATCCCAAAAAATTATTTCTTAAATGGCCAAGGTGCAAAGGCTTATTGGTGTTAGGTGAAGAATATTCCACCATAACTTTTTTGTGGTTTAATTGTTTTTTACCAAAACATACATCGTTATAATTTTTTGCCAGGAAAGTTTGCAGCGTTTGTTCAGAAATATGCAGGTTTAAAAAGGCTTTAATCACATTATAGCCGGAAATAAAATCAGCGCTATATTGTAAAAGATAGTCGCCGATATTTTTCGCCAAAATTTGGGGAGACAATTTTAATTTTTTTACCAGCGCAAAAAGTACGATGGAATAATCCCCTTCAAATTCAGGTTTGGTTTCATTTATTTGAAAATCCTTATCCGAAAATTGTTGACCATATAATTCTTCCAGGCTTTTAATTACCGCTGATTGTATTAAATGTGTAAACGACATATTTTGTAAATGAATGGCAAAATTAACTTTACTTCTTCACAAAAATGTTCATACCAATTCATGGACTGTTAACTTACAGTTGTTACTTTGCATAAAATGTTTTGCATGCGTATTTATTTTTTATTTCTTCCTGCAATGTTATTTATGTCTTGCAAAAATTCTGAACCGCGAAGATTTGACCTGGAGGGTCACCGTGGCTGTCGCGGTTTAATGCCGGAAAACACCGTTCCGGCAATGCTTAGAGCTATAGATCTTCATGTCAATACGCTGGAAATGGATGTTGTAATAACAGCAGATAAAAAAGTGCTGGTAAGCCACGAACCCTTTTTTAGCCATGAAATAACGACCCTGCCATCTGGTGAGACCATTCCTGCAAATGATGAATGGAATTATAATATTTACCAAATGACGTATGATTCAGTTAAGTTGTACGATGTCGGACTAAAGCGACATCCGCGTTTTCCCTCCCAGGAAAAAATGAAGGTGGGGAAGCCTTTGCTGGCGGATTTAGTAGATTCCGTTGAGGCATATTGCGCAAAAATTCATTATCCTAAAGTAAATTATAACATTGAAATAAAATCACTGGATTCAACGGATAATGTGTACCATCCTGCACCGGAAGAATACGCTGAACTGCTAATGAACGTTATTAATGATAAACAAATTGCTGACCGCGTCATAATACAGTCTTTTGACATAAGAAGTTTACAGGTTATGAGAAGGAAATATCCTGCCATGAAGCTTTCTTATTTGATTGATACCGGCGATACCATTCCTTTAAAGGGCTTTAAAAAAAGATTAGGATTTAAACCTGAAATTATAAGCCCTGATTATTCCCTGCTCAACCAGGAAATAACGGATGCACTTCATAAACAACATGTTCAGGTAATTCCCTGGACGGTGGACGATATAGATGCTGCAAAAAAATTATATAAATGGGGTGTTGATGGCATCATTACGGATTATCCTGACAAGATAAACGTAGAAGCGATTCGTTCAAATTTGTAAATTATAGTTTTGACGCGGCACCTGTGTCAAATCATCAACCTGTAACCATCAGCTTTGGACTTCGCTCCAACGGATCAACTTTCAATCATCAACTGAAAAATTAAAATCTTACTTTTGCGCCTTTAAAAAAAAGGGTAGTATGATAAGTGTAAATAATGTGACGCTTGCTTATGGCAAAAGAGTGCTGTTTGATGAAGTAAATCTGAACTTTATCAAAGGAAATTGCTATGGAATTATTGGCGCCAATGGCGCAGGCAAATCAACTTTAATAAAAATAATCAGTGGAGAAATTGAGCCAAATAAAGGTACGGTAGGCATAACACCCGGCGAACGCATGGCCGTACTACGGCAGGACCAGTTTGAGTTTGATGAAGTGTCTGTATTGCACACCGTAATGATGGGCCACAAAAGAATGTGGGATGTAATGCAGGAAAAAGATGCCATTTATATGAAGGAAGATTTCAGCGAGGCCGACGGCATGAAGGCGGGGCATTTGGAAGCTGAATTTGGAGAAATGGGTGGTTATACTGCGGAAAGCGACGCGGCTACTTTATTAAATGAATTAGGCGTACCCGAAGAATTGCACCAGATACTGATGAAAGATATCGGGGCCAATATTAAAGTACGGGTGTTACTGGCACAGGCGCTCTTCGGAAATCCTGATATCCTGCTGTTGGATGAGCCAACCAATAACCTGGATGTTGAGACCATATCATGGCTGGAAAATTTCCTGGCAGATTACCAAAATATCGTCTTGGTAGTAAGCCACGACCGGCATTTTTTAGATGCCGTATGTACGCACGTTGCCGATGTGGATAAACAAAAGATAAAAATATATACAGGTAATTACACTTTCTGGTATGAGAGCAGCCAACTGGCGGCAAGGCAGGCGACAGATAAGAATAAGAAGATGGATGAAAAGAAAAAAGATTTGTTGGAATTTATTGCCCGGTTTAGTGCCAACGCATCAAAAAGTAAACAGGCCACCTCACGTAAGAAGGCCCTGGATAAATTAGTTTTCGAAGATATAACACCCAGTAACCGAAAATATCCCGGTATTATATTTAAACCCGAACGGGATGCCGGTAACCAGATTCTCAATGTGCAAAAGCTTACTAAAAGCGTTGATGGCAGAATGCTTTTCCACAATGTAAATTTTGATATTGTAAAGGGTCAGAAGATTGCTTTCTTAAGTAAAGATCCTGTTGCCCTCACTTCTTTTTTTGAAATTATTAATAAAAAGATGAAGCCGGACAGTGGAAAATTTGAATGGGGTACCACCATTACATCTGCCTATTTGCCGAATGATAATACTGAATTTTTTACAGGCGACCTTACCCTCATGGATTGGCTAAGGCAATATGTTCCCGGTCATTATACTGATGTAGATGAAGATTTTTTAAGAGGGTTCCTCGGCAAAATGCTTTTTAGCGGCGACGAAATAAAAAAGAAAACAAGCGTACTTAGCGGGGGTGAAAAGGTACGGTGCATGATCAGCAGGATGATGTTGCAAAATCCGAATGTGGTGATTTTGGATGAACCTACCAACCATCTTGATCTCGAAAGCATCACTGCTTTTAATGATGGTATGATCAATTTTCCCGGTATTGTTTTGCTTACAACACATGATCACCAGTTTATGGATACGGTTGCCAACCGTATTATAGAAATTACACCTAAAGGAATCATTGACAGGCTGTGCACGTATGATGAATACCTGGGAGATGAGAGAATAAAAGTGTTACATGAAGAGATGTATGCGTAATTTTTTAACGAAAATATTTTAAAGAATACGTTTTTTCAAAATGTTATAAATAACATAAGTAGTTAAAATTTTTATATATAGATTGTTTTATTAAATACTTTTACGCCCTATTATTAAAAAGTAAATCAAGAAGCATTCTTAAATCAAGATTATGAAAAAGACAACCCTGTTAGTTGCTATTATTTTCCTGGCGGTAGCCGGTGCAAAAGCACAAACGTATTCAACCGCAGTTGGTGCTAAATTTTATACCGGTAATGGTTCCGTAGGTGGCCTTAATATCAGGCATTCACTTACAGGCAATACCGCTGTTGAAGGTTCCTTACTTTTCTATAGCGGCGGCGTGGGCATTGAAGGTTTGTATCAGTACCAGGCTCCCATATCCGGTGCTGAAGGGTTACAATATTTCGTTGGCGGCGGTGGTATGCTCGGTTTTGGCACAGGTAGAAGCAATTCCACAACTTTTGCTTTGCGCCTCACAGGTGGCCTGGACTACAAATTTGCAGATGCGCCAATTGACGTAAGCCTTGGATTTGATCCGTTCTTTTACCTGGCGCCCACTACTGGTTCTACATTGGCTTTAGGGATCGGGTTGCGCTATGTTCTTAAATGAAAAATTATAAACGCTGAAAAAATTCCCGGTCATACTATTGGCCGGGAATTTTAGTTTCCCATTCATTTTTTCAAAGAGGCCATGCGACAAAAAATAATTTCTTTTATAGATTTCTTTTATCCGCCCTTTAAAAATTTTATGCCACTCCAAACTTTTCGATACGCAGTTTGCGGTGGAAGCAATACATTGCTTGATATCACGCTTTTCTATATTAGTTTTAATTTTATACTGCACAAGCAAATACTGAATCTTGGGTTAGTTTCCCTGAAAGCATATAATGCGGCTTTGGTTATGGCATTTTGTATAAGTTTCCCGGTTGGTTTCTTATTGAATAAATTTATTGTTTTTAATTCTTCCTACCTGAGAAGCCACATACAATTGTTCCGGTATGTTTTAATAGTGGCGGTGAATCTTTTTCTTAACTATGCCATTATTAATTTGTTAGTGCAGTACATGCACTTTTTCCCAACGATTGCCAAAGTTTTTGCTACGGTATTAATCGTTACGTTTAGCTATTTGTCTCAAAAGCATTTTACTTTTAGAACTGCCAATACGGTGGTAAATAGTTTAGAAGAATAAATGCCACTACCCAATTGTCAGAACGACCAAACAATAGGTTAATTGCCGTAAGTAGGATTAATGAGTTAAATTCTTCTGCCATTTTTGCACTTTTTCTCCCATTGGCACAAACCTTGTCAATATCTTTTCAATAAAAAAACAAGATTATGGCAAAGATTATAGGTATTGATCTCGGGACAACCAATAGCTGCGTTGCAGTAATGGAAGGAAATGAACCCGTTGTAATTGCTAACGATGAAGGTCGTCGTACGACGCCCAGCATAGTAGCGTTTCTAAAAAATGGAGAACGTAAAGTAGGGGATCCTGCAAAGCGGCAGGCCATTACCAATGCCGTTAATACGATCACAAGTGTGAAACGTTTTATGGGACATAAGTGGGATGAAGTTACTACAGAAGCCGGGCATTGGAGTTACAAAGTTGTAAAAGGCGATAATAATACCGTTCGGATTGATATCGATGGCAGGTTATATACACCGCAGGAAGTATCTGCCATGATTCTTCAGAAAATGAAAAAAACCGCTGAAGATTATTTGGGCCAGGAAGTAAATGAAGCTGTGATTACTGTACCTGCATATTTCAATGATGCGCAAAGGCAGGCAACAAAGGAAGCTGGCGAAATTGCCGGACTAAATGTGCGCCGGATTATAAACGAACCTACTGCAGCGGCCTTAGCGTATGGTTTGGATAAAAAGAGTATTGATCAGAAGATCGCTGTATTTGACCTTGGTGGTGGTACATTCGATATTTCTATCCTGGAATTAGGTGACGGTATTTTTGAAGTAAAATCTACCAATGGTGATACACACCTTGGTGGTGACGATTTTGATAAAGTAATTATGGATTGGCTGGCTGCCGAATTTAAAAAAGAAGAAGCTATTGATCTGCATAAAGATCCGATGAGCTGGCAGCGTTTGAAAGAGGCCGCCGAGAAAGCAAAGATTGAATTGTCTTCTTCCAGTGAAACAGAAATAAATCTCCCTTATATTACCGCGGTTGATGGTGTACCAAAGCATTTGGTAAAAAAACTGACGCGGTCACAATTTGAAAAATTGGCTGACGGTCTTTTTTCAAGATGTTTAAAGCCTTGTGAAGCTGCTATAAAAGATGCAGGAGTGAGTATAACAGATATCAATGAAGTAATACTTGTTGGTGGTTCTACCCGTATTCCTAAAGTTCAGGAGCTGGTTGAAAAATTCTTTGGCAGAAAACCAAACAAAGGTGTTAACCCTGATGAAGTTGTTGCCATAGGTGCAGCGATACAGGGTGGTGTTTTAACCGGTGAAGTGAAAGATGTTTTGTTGCTGGATGTTACCCCGCTTTCTCTCGGTATTGAAACGATGGGTGGCGTAATGACAAGATTGATTGAAAGCAATACTACTATTCCAACTAAGAAGATGGAAACTTTTTCAACTGCAAGCGACAACCAGCCGGGTGTACAAATTCATGTACTACAGGGTGAAAGGCCATTAGCCAGTCAAAATAAAAGCCTGGGTACCTTTAACCTTGACGGGATACCCCCGGCACCAAGAGGCGTTCCTCAGGTAGAAGTTACATTTGATATTGATGCCAATGGCATTCTAAACGTGTCTGCAAAAGATAAAGGAACCGGTAAAAGTCATAACATCAGGATCGAAGCTGGCAGCGGGCTAAATAAAGAAGAGATTGAAAAAATGAAAAATGAAGCTAAGGCCAATGAAGCAAGCGATAAAGCTGCGAAAGAAAAAATTGAAAAAGTTAACCAGGCGGATAGCTTAATATTCCAAACTGAAAAACAAATAAAGGAATATGGCGATAAAATTCCGGCCGATAAAAAAGCACCTATTGAAGCTGCCCTTGCCAAATTAAAAGAAGCGCATAAATCACAGGATGTAAGTGCTATTGATACTGCGGTGGCAGAAATGAATACAGCGTGGACTGCCGCAAGTGAAGAAATGTACAAGGCTACCCAGGAAGCGGGTGCTAACGGAAACGGGCAGCCGAATGCAGATCAGCCGAATGAAGGTGAAGGCGCAGCGGCTAGTGCCAATGCCAACGATAATGTTACGGATGCGGAGTTTGAGGAAGTAAAATAAAGAATATCTCCATATAGGTTGAAGTAAAAAGAGGCTGCAAATTTTGCAGCCTCTTTTTACTTCAATTAAAATTACATTTGCAATTCAAAATGGTAATATCTTTTCTTCAACAGTAAATGGACTTGTTTATGAATCAAAAAATTATAAAAGCCCCGGGCATAATTATTCTTTTAATTTTTCTGTACTGTCCAAATAGTTTTTCTCTCGCTGTTGTTCGAACTGTTGGTGATGCACATAAAACGGCAGTTGCAACTCCGGATTATCTTAAAGGGGCGGTATTTGTGAATTTAACTGCCAGGGAATTTGCCGCTGCTACGGGTAAAAGGCTTAATTTTTTTCAGAAAATATCTTTTAAAATAATTCAACACCGGGTCAGGCGTGACCTCAAAAAAAATCCTGGAGTAATGATAACCGATTATTATGACCAGGAAAAGGCAAAATTTAAATTTGATGCACTCTGGTTTACTATAGCTGCATTTGTAGGACCGTTGGGTTTGCTGGCCGCCTATACTTCCCATTTAAGAAAAGGTAGCCCGACAACAAAGAAAGATAAAATAACGTCGGCATGGCTGGGTTTTGCGTTATTTGTTCTTTGGTTTGGCTTTGTATTTGTTTTTTAATTCAGTAAAATATTTTCCACGATTGCACGATCATTTTAGTCATTACAGTAATAGTGTTTCATTAGCGCGCATATTTTACGTTGTAATGTAAACTGATTAAATTGCTTTGCTTTAACTCATAATTGATGACGATTCATTTCTATTTAAGATATCATACAGTCTTTGGGCAGGTTCTTTCCCTATCGGGTAATAATGATATGATGGGAAATAACGATCCCACCCGGGCAGTTGCATTAACCTGGCTTAACAATGATTACTGGTATTTGGCAATTGAATTACCACAGGGCTTTGATGACAGGATATTATACCGGTACATTTTAATAGATAATGATGGTACTGAAATTTTTGATGGTGAAGAAAACAGGGTGATTGATTTAACCGAAATCAAATCAAAAACAATTTCAGTTTTTGATTCATGGAATGCGGAAGGATATATAGGAAATGTTTTTTTTACAAGGCCATTTAGTAAAGTTTTACTACACGACATAACAAAAATAAAACCCGGCTTTCCTAAAAAATATACCCATGAATTCAGGGTTAAATCGCCGTTGCTTCAGCCGGGGGAAATCATTTGCATGTGCGGCTCTACGGAGAGTCTAAAAAACTGGAGCGCTACCGATCCTGTTCTGTTTGTTCCCAAAAATGAATGGTTTGTTGCCCGCGTAAACCTCGGTAAAAATGAGTGGCCGGCTACATACAAATATGGCATCTACGATGTAGTTCAGAAGAAAATGATCCGTTTTGAGGAAGGTGAAAATCGGGTGCTCTGGAAGAAGGAAAATGATATTGAACTGAGTATTCTTCATGATGGTTTTGCCAGGTGCCCCGTTGCAAATTGGAAAGGAGCAGGTGTAGCCATCCCTGTTTTTAGCCTCCGGTCTAAAAAGAGTTTTGGGGTTGGTGAGTTTACTGATATACCCCTACTCGTAGACTGGGCTAAGGAAACCGGATTGAAATTAATTCAATTGTTGCCGGTAAATGATACCACGGTAACCCATACATGGCATGACTCTTATCCGTATGCAGCCATTTCTGCTTTTGCATTGCATCCGATGTATATCAACCTGGAAAAAATTGCCGGTAAAGAATATTCTTATATTGTAAAGCCTCTTAAGAAAAAACAAAAGAAACTAAATGAATTGCCTGTTTATGATTATGAGCAGGTAATGAAATTTAAATGGTCTGTTTTAAGAGAATTGTATCTCGCATCAAAAAATGAATTTAAAAATAACCTTGATTACTTTGAATTTTTTGAACTAAACCGTCACTGGCTGGTACCTTACGCAGCTTTTTCTTACCTGCGCGATAAAAACAAGACTTCTGATTTTAGTCAATGGAAAAATCATAAAATTTATAAAGAATCCGACATTCAGAAATTGGCATCTCCTTCACGGCCTCATTACGATGACATTGCTTTTTTCTATTTCGTTCAATACCATCTTCACCTGCAGCTAAAGGCTGCCAAAGAATACGCCCATAAGAACAAAATTGTTTTAAAGGGAGACATACCTATCGGGATTCACAGGTTTGGTTGCGACGCCTGGGAAAATCCATCTCTGTATAATATGAATGAACAGTCTGGTGCGCCTCCGGACGACTTTGCGATCAAAGGTCAGAACTGGGGATTTCCAACTTATAACTGGGACAAGATGAAAGAGGATGGGTTCAAATGGTGGCGCCTGCGTTTTGACCAGATGAGCAATTATTTTGATGCTTTCCGCATTGATCATATTCTTGGATTTTTTAGAATATGGAGTATACCGTTGCATGCTGTTGAAGGTGTTATGGGCAGATTTGTTCCGGCTATCCCGATTGATATTTCCGAATTCCAAAACAACCACACCTGGTTTAGTTATGACCGTTACTGCCAACCCTTTATAACGGATGAAATTCTTGGATCGATATTTCATGAAAACGTACATTTCGTGAAAAAGCATTTTCTTGAAAAACCTGTTCATGGCCAATACTCCCTCGGAAAGTTATTCAATACCCAACAAAAAGTTGTAGAGTATTTTGCTGACAATAAAGTTGATGAAAGTGCTCGTATCAAACAAGGCCTCTTCGATTTGATAAGTAACGTTATTCTTTTCGAAGTGGAAAATTCAGGTGGGCAAAAATTTCATTTCAGAATTGGTATCCCTAATACGTCTTCTTTTCAACAACTGGACGGCAATACCCAACATGGTTTGCACGAATTATACATTAACTATTTTTATCGTAGACAGGATGATTTTTGGAGAAAGGAAGCTTTGAAAAAATTACCCAATTTGAAGCGCAGCACTAAGATGCTGATATGCGGAGAGGACCTGGGAATGGTTCCTCACTGTGTTCCTGAAGTAATGAAAGATCTCGGCATATTAAGCCTCGAAATTGAACGGATGCCCAAGGATCCAAAGACAGAATTTTTTCATCCGAAGAATGCGCCGTATCTCGCTGTGGTTACACCGTCAACCCATGATATGAGTACGATACGCGGATGGTGGGAAGAAGACAGGGAAAAGACGCAACGATTTTACAATCATATGCTGGGCCACTATGGCGAGGCTCCGTTTTTTTGTGAACCATGGATCAACAAGGAAATTGTATTACAACACTTATTCTCACCGGCTATGTGGAGTATTTTTCTGTTGCAGGATTTGATGGGGATCGAAAGATCAACCAGGGGAGAAAATCCTCATGGTGAAAGAATCAACATTCCTTCCGATCCCAACCATTTCTGGGGTTACCGGATGCATCTTCCTCTTGAGGACCTGTTGAAAGCAAAGGAACTGAACGAAGAAATAAAGAAATACGTGGAAGAAAGTGGGAGGTTACAACCGTGAACCTTCGTTACAAAAAAATTGACTTAGCATTCCGTCATCCTTTTACCATTTCAAAAGGTACTAAGACCCATCAGCCTTCATTGATTGTAGAACTGGAATATTTTGGAATAAAAGGGTATGGCGAAGCGCCTGCAATCAATTATTACAACATCACGGTAGAAAAAATGATGGAGGATATTGAGGCAAAAAAAACACATATTGAAAAATTTGCGCTCACCCATCCGGAAAGATACTGGCATTACCTGCATCATCTTTTTCCGCATGATCCATTTTTAGTTTGCGCCCTGGATATAGCCGCATGGGATGTGTATGGAAAACTTAAAAAGAAGCCCCTGTACTCTTTGTGGAACCTTGATGTTTCAAAAAATCCATTAACCGATTTCACTATTGGTATTGACACCATAGAAAATATGGTGCTTAAAATGGAAGAGAAGCCCTGGCCCATTTATAAAATAAAATTGGGAACTGATAATGATGTGCCCATTATTACTGAATTAAGAAAACATACTTCATCGGTTTTCAGGATAGACGCCAATGCCGCCTGGACGGCGACTGAAGCATTAGAGAAAATAAATGCATTTAAAGATTTAAATGTTGAATTTATTGAGCAGCCATTGGCAAAGGATGATTGGCCCGGAATGAAATTCTTGTATGAACATTCGGTTCTTCCTCTTATCGCGGATGAAAGCTGTGTGGCAGAACAGGATGTTGAAAAATGCCATAATCATTTTCATGGAATTAATATTAAGCTTACCAAATGCAGTGGCATTACTCCTGCATTGCGTATGATTACCAGGGCGCGGGAACTTGAGATGAAGGTAATGGTTGGCAGCATGAATGAAAGTTCTATAGGCACCGCAGCCATCGCCCAATTACTTCCGTTGATTGATTATGTAGATATGGATGGACCACTTTTATTGGCGGGGGATGTGGCGGAAGGCGTAGCATTTGATAACGGAAAAATTATATATAATACATTGAATGGTATTGGGGTGAATGTACATCCCTTCTAAAGTGGCTGCTTTGCGAAGAATCTCCCCCATTTCCCTGATGATAACTTATTAATGTAAAAAGCCTTTAAAGCGCAGGTTTTAACGGCTTTTTTATGAGGTATCCTTATCTACATGGGGGGGTAAAAGATTTGGTTGACCCTGGCAGGCACCTAACTTTGGCCAGTAGCCGGTTTATAGAATTTTTTTTTGGGAAGAAATGCCCCGTTACAACTCAAAATCGCTCAAGTGATTTCAAGGATCATTAAACTATAAAATCCTGTTTACACAATCTACTTAACACTCTCATCGTGCCCGACCTTCCGAACACCGAAATTGACCTTCGGAACACCGAGCCCGAGCTTCTGAGCACCGACTTCGAGCTTCGGAACACCGACTTCGAGCTTCGGAACACCGACTTCGAGCTACTGAGCACCGACTTCGAGCTTCCGAACACCGACTTCGACCTTCCGAACACCGACTTCGACCTTCCGAACACCGACTTCGACCTTCGGAACACCGACTTCGAG
>JBDTOV010000094.1:0-19957 GCA_039933035.1 Ginsengibacter sp.
GCTACCTGCAGCAAGGATACCGTACCCAGTACATTCGTCTTTACAAATGCTAAAGGATCAGTGATAGAACGGTCAACATGGCTTTCTGCAGCACAATGCAACACGCCGGTAAAATGATATTTTTCAAAAAGGCTTGTCACCAGTTCCATATCTTCTATGTCACCTTTTACAAAAGTGTAATTGGGTTTATTTTCTACATCTTTTAAATTTTCAAGATTACCGGCGTATGTTAGCTTATCAAGATTTACTATTTGATATCCCGGGTATTTATTTACAAATAACCGGGTAAGGTGGGAACCTATAAAGCCTGCACCGCCTGTAATAAGAATAATTTTGTTCATTGTTTGAATCTTTTTATTGAAAGGCGGCAAAAATATAAATTATTAAGCGATTAATATAACGATGTTATGAGCATTGTTGAAAAACGGGCATTTATGGTAAAGTTCTACCAATTATTATTTAGCCAATTAACCGGTTAACCAGTTACCATTTACCTTTGCCTTTATGCATTATGCTTCGGTAGAAAATTTAAGTAAATCTTTTGGGATTAGAAACCTTTTCAAAAACATCAGTTTTCATGTGGAAGAAGGGGATAAAATCGCCTTTGTTGCCAGGAACGGAACGGGTAAATCTACCTTGTTAAGAATTATTGCCGGCCTGGACACGGCGGATGATGGAACTGTTTGGGTACATAAAGAAGTAAAAGTGATCATGCTCCAGCAGGATACAGCTTTTGATAATGCAAGGTCTATTTGGGATAATATATTGAACCTCGACAACCCGGTGGTACGCCTGGTAAAAGAATATGAAATGTTGCTGGAAGAAGAAGTGCATAATGAAGATCGAATTAGTGAATTGATAACTGAACTCAGTGAAGCCAACGCATGGAGTTTTGAAAGTGATCTGAAGCAGATTCTTGGGAAATTAAATCTGCATCATCTCAACGAGCCTGTAAAAAACCTAAGTGGCGGCCAACGCAAAAGAGTGGCCCTGGCACAGGCTTTAATAGAGGCTCAATTGCATGAAGGAAAATGCCTTCTTATACTGGATGAACCTACCAACCACCTTGATGTGGACATGATAGAATGGCTGGAAAATTTTCTCGCTACAAATAAAAGTACTTTGTTGCTGGTTACCCACGACCGTTATTTTTTAGACACTGTATGCAATGAAATTATTGAGTTGGACGACGAAAAATTGTATGTGTATAATGGAAATTATGATTACTTTTTAGAGCAAAAATCCTTACGGCTTGAGGTACAGCAAAGTGAATTGCAGAAGGATAAAAATATTTTCAGGAAAGAGCTGGAATGGATGCGGAAACAGCCTAAAGCCAGAACCACAAAATCAAAAAGCCGGCAGGATGCTTTTGTAGAAGTTGAAGATCGGGTGACGCAGCGAAAAGACGTTGCTGAAGTTTCGTTACAGGTAAAAATGACACGAATGGGCGGCAAGGTGCTTGAAATGAAAAAGATTTATAAATCTTATGGTGATAAAGTGATTATGAGGGGATTTGACTATACATTTAAAAGAGGAGAAAGAATAGGAATAGTGGGTAAAAACGGAACCGGCAAATCGACATTCTTAAAAGTGGCCCTGGACCTTCTACCACCTGATAAGGGTAAAGTAAATCATGGAGAAACGATCGTCTTTGGAAATTTTGCCCAGGAAGGGCTTCAATACAAGGAAGATAAAAGAGCCATAGAATACGTAAAAGATTTTGCAGAATTTTTTCCTCTGGCGGATGGAAGTAAAATAAGTGCCACCCAATTCATGGAAAAATTTGGCTTTACGGCGCAACAGCAGTTTACACCGTTGAGTAAATTAAGCGGGGGTGAAAAAAGAAGATTGCACCTGTTAAGCATTCTTTTTCTGAACCCTAATTTTTTAGTTCTGGATGAACCAACCAATGACCTGGACCTGCAAACCTTACGCACACTGGAAGAATTTCTGCAGGATTTTCCTGGCTGTATTTTAATTGTAAGCCACGACCGGTATTTTATGGATCGCCTGGTAGATCACCTGTTTGCTTTTGAAGGTGATGGAGAAATAAAAGATTTTCCGGGAAACTATTCCCAGTACAGGACTTGGAAACAGCTTGAAGAGAACAAACCGCAAACATCAAAAGGCAACAATCATGAGGCAATAAGCAGCGAAAAGCAAAAAAACAATGCCGATCAACCTAAGAATATAGGGATGAATAAAAAATTTTCTTTTAAAGAAAAAACAGAATTTGAATTGCTTGAAAAAGATATACCTGCATTAGAGAAAGAAAAAAAATTACTGGAAGTAAAAATGAATAATGGATCAATGGACTTTGAAAAATTGCAGGCGGCAGCAGAGCGTGTTAGTGATATAATTGTACTTCTGGATAAAAAAGAAATGAGGTGGCTGGAGCTTAGCGAGAAAATATAGTCTTATAAATTCCTATTTTTAATAGAAATTCTTTCCAAAAATGAAAAAACTTGTATCCTCTTTTCTTGTAATAGCACTTACAGCAGTCACGTTTTCAAATGCAAAAGCAGATGTTCGTTTGCCAGCTATTATCGGCAGCCACATGGTGCTTCTTCAAAATAGTGAAGTAAAAATCTGGGGATGGTGCGGCCCGGGTGAGAAAATAAAAATAACCACGGGTTGGGATACCGCCACCTATAACACAACAGGATCGTCCGGCGCAAAATGGGATCTTACCATAAAAACGCCAACGGCCGGAGGTCCATACACTCTTACCATTAATGGCAACAATACAATTGTTCTTGAAGATATATTAATTGGCGAAGTATGGGTTTGCAGTGGTCAGAGTAACATGGAGATGAATTATAACTGGGGAATAAAAGAATATACTGCAGATGCCGTAAGCGCCATGAATTCAAGTATCCGGTTTTTCCATATTCCCAACTTAACGGCTGATTTTCCACAGGATGATACAAAAGGAAACTGGGTGGTTTGTAATCCGGATGATATGAAGCAATTTAGCCTTGCCGGTTATTTTTTCGGCGATAAATTACAGCGGATCTTATCGGTTCCGGTTGGCCTTATCGAAGCAAGTTGGGGTGGTACACCCGCGGAAGTGTGGACCCCAAAAGATTCGGTGGAAAATAACCCGGTTTTAAAAAGCGCTGCTGACAGTCTTAAACCCGCCAGGGGTTGGCCTGTAAATGCCGCTGCTACATTCAATGCCATGATACATCCTATTATTAATTTTCCTGTTTCAGGAGTCATCTGGTACCAGGGTGAGTCCAATGTAGGCACTGCGTCAACTTATCATGAACTTTTTACAACCATGATACAATCGTGGCGCCAGGCGTGGCATAAGGATTTCCCCTTTTATTATGTGCAAATTGCGCCTTTTGCCGGGTATGGAAAGAATATTTCAGGCAGTTTATTGCAGGAAGCGCAGACCCAAACTTTGTCCTTAAACAACACAGGGATGGTGATCATCCACGACCTGGTAAGTGATGTTAACAACATTCATCCACGGGATAAAAAAGATGTAGGATTCCGGTTGGCTGATCTTGCTCTTTCTGAAACTTATGATAAAAAAAATTTTATATATAAATACCCTTCATTTGAAAGCATGGTGATTGAAAAAGGAAAGATCAGGATTGAATTCAAAAATGTGGAGAAGGGCCTAATGAGTAAAGGAGATACAATCAAAGACTTTTATATAGCAGGAGCTGATAAAATTTTTATGCCCGCAACAGCAAAAATTACCGGCAACGCGGTTATGGTTTGGAATAACAATGTCAAAAATCCTGTAGCAGTCCGTTTCGGCTTCACTAATGATGCTATGCCGAATTTATTTAGTAAAGATGGGATGCCTGTAAATATTTTTCGAACGGATGATTGGAATGACGTGAATACCATTATTGATAAATAAAAATGAATAGTACAAATTCAACCATTCAAGATAATAATCAGTGCCAAATACGTTCTCATATTAACTTTCATTTTATTTTTATTTTTCTTTGTTATATTTTAGTAACAGAAATTTTTTATTTTATAAAAATCAGGCAGGCAACCTATTGAAACGGGCACCTTCTTTGTATATACTAAAATCATAATAGTTTTATCAGGGATAGCTATTCAAAAAAAAGCCTTTGAACAAATATTCTCCAGAAGAAAAATTTATTCTTCAAAAACTGGAAGACGAGTTACCTGGTGGTCTCACCTATCATGGACTGCATCATACGCTCGATGTACTTAAATCCGCGATCCGGATTGCCCGTGAAGAAAATGTAACTGCTGAAGAAATGAAACTACTCAGGATAGCAGTATTGTACCACGATGCGGGTTTTGCAGCGACTTATAAAAATCATGAAGAAAAAGCTTGCGAATTGGTAAAAGATGATTTGCCGGGCTTTGGTTATACGGATGAAAAGATCGCAACCATTTGCGGAATGATCATGGCGACAAAAATTCCACAGGATCCACATACCCTTTTGGAAGAGATAATTTGTGATGCGGACCTCGATTACCTGGGCCGCAATGATTTTTATGTAATAAGCAACACATTATACGAAGAGATGAAAAAATATGTGCACGTGCATAGTGAAAAAGAATGGTATGAAATTCAGAAAAATTTCCTGGAAAAGCACCAATATTATACCGGGTTTTCCAGGAAAAAAAGGGCGCCGCAAAAACAGCAATACCTGGAAGAAATCAGGCAATTGCTTTTGTCATATGACTGATTGTTGAATTGGTCAATAAAATTAGCGTAGCAAATACCGGCAATGTTACAAGCGGTAATAAAATACCAGGCACGACAATTATTTTACCTGTGTTTAATGCGAAAGAAGTAAAACCGGTAATAGTTTTAGTTGAATAATTGAATCAATTAAAAGTTGCCAGGCACTTGTTTTATTAATAAAACAAAACAAAAAAAAATATTTTTTATAATAAAATATCGATTTATGAAGCATATTGTAATGGTTCTATCATTGAGCATGTATTGTTTCACATTATCCAATGCCCAGTCCCCGAATAAAAATTGCGATTCGGTGTTTATTGGAAACTGATCCCGCTGTAAAAGCCAAACTTCTTGACCCGGAACGGTATGTATGATACGGTTCTGCCTCATTACAGGAAACTTTCAAAACTCATGAAAAGATTCAAAAATTGAATTTCTAAAAAGGTGCAGGCATAAAAAAGGTGATTTTATAATCACCTTGTAAACTTAAATTTCTAAAAATTTTACGCGGGCACTTTACTCATCTCTTCTCTTTCCCAGAAACGATGCGCTGCAATAGCATTGATAAATGCGGCGGCCATTTTTGCGTCATATTTTTGCGACACAATTATTCCTAGCGAATTAAGTGAATTATCAACGTCGACTTCAGCTTGTATCTTTTCTCCTGCATAGGTAGATGATAAAAGATCCACTGCTTCGCCGGTCAATGCAATTGCTTTGCAATGCCTGTAAGCTTCATTGATAAAAAGAATCGCTTCCGGTTTGCTTTTTAGAGCAGTTACACTGGCTTCTCCGCCCGGAATAAATATAGCGTCAAACAATACAGACGATGATCCTAAAAATGCCTGGTCAGCTTTTATGGCTTCGCCATTAGCTCCTTTAAAAGTTCCCAACTTCATAGACACAATTTTTGTCATGGCACCTTTTGACTCGAGCGCCGATTTCATTTTCATTAAAGAATCATCTACTCCATTAGTTGCCAAAATGGCTACCTGCCTGGTTTTAATGCTATCCTTAATGGTATTGGCCATACTCAGGGCGGGTGAAGTCTCTACATCCTGCTGAATAAAAACCGGCTGAACATCTTTAGGTTTTGTATCGGCACCAAAACTTCTGTTGACCGGCTGTTCTGGTTTTGCGGGAACTTTAAGCCCGAGGTTATCCGCTACCCGGGCAGCAAGATCTCCATCTATTTGCGTAAGCAATCCAACAACACGTATTCTTATCGCTTCGGTGTCACAATGCCCCAGCTCAAAGCTTAATGCATCAACGATGTGATTTTGTTCGGGCTTGCTCTGGCTTACGTAAAATAACCTTGCCTGGCTAAAATGGTCATGAAAACTTTTACTCCTTGCTCTCACTTTTTTTGCTTCAATTTTTTCAACATAAGATGTGAAGCCCCCATTTGCCATCCTGGCCTGGAAGGGACAGCCGCCCGCTAATGAATTTGGATTATAGGCAACTTTTCCTTTATTTATTTGCTGGCGCATGTGGCCATCGCGTTGGTTATTGTGTACTGTATTCAGGGAACGGTTAATAGGAATTTCGTGGAAATTGGGACTGCCTAATCTTGACAATTGTGTATCAGTATAAGAGAATAGTCGTCCCTGCAACAATGGGTCATTAGTAAAATCTATGCCGGGCACGAGATGACCGGGATGAAACGCTACCTGTTCAGTTTCCGCAAAGAAATTATCAGGATTTCTATTCAATGTCATTTTTCCAATACGCATGACTGGGATAACTTCCTCGGGAATAAGTTTTGTTGGATCAAGAATGTCAAAGGCATATTTATGCTCGTCCTTTTCAGGAATAATCTGTACACCAAATTCCCATTCAGGATAGTCGCCGTTTTCAATCGCGTCGTGTAAATCCCTGCGATGAAAATCAGGATCTTTCCCATTTATTTTCAATGCCTCATCCCAGCTTACCGAATGTACACCCAACAGGGGCTTCCAATGGAATTTTACGAAGCAACCTTTACCCTGCGCATTTATAAAACGGAATGTATGAATACCGAAGCCTTCCATCATTCTAAGGCTTCTCGGTATGGCCCGGTCACTCATGGCCCACATGATCGTATGCATTGATTCAGGCAGTAGCGAAATAAAATCCCAAAATGTATCATGAGCAGACGCAGCCTGCGGAATTTCATTATGAGGTTCCGGTTTTACCGCATGGATCAAATCGGGAAATTTAATAGCATCCTGGATAAAGAATACAGGCATATTATTCCCCACGAGGTCATAATTTCCTTCTTCTGTATAAAATTTTACTGCAAAGCCCCGTACGTCCCGGGCAAGATCGCCTGAACCTCTAAAACCTGCCACGGTAGAGAATCTTGTAAAAACCGGTGTCCTAACTGAAGGGTCTTGCAGAAATCCGGCCTTCGTATATTTCGCCATGGATTCATACACCTGGAAATATCCATGGGCTGCTGAACCACGGGCATGAACGATGCGTTCTGGTATTCGTTCGTGATCGAAGTGTGTAATTTTTTCCCGAAGTATAAAATCTTCCAAAAGCGTCCCACCCCTTTCTCCTGCCTTTAATGAATTTTGATCATCATTGATTTTTAGCCCCTGGTCAGTCGTGAGAAACTGGTCTGTTCCATCCTCCATATCAGGAGCCAGGTCATCGAGTTTTTTATCGGTTGGTATCTCTTTTTTAGATGTTGTTTTTGCCATGATTCATTTTATAATTGATTAAATAATTAATTTCTTCTATGGCTAAAGGGATAACAAAAATTTATCCAAAAAATATTTGCTACTTCATGCGACCCTGGAATATTTTTTATTCAAAAAGGAAAATCTTTATATTCTTATTCATCATTTTTGATGGGGCCGCTTAAAAATAAAACCGGTTTATGCAGAGATGAACCTTTGGGCCAGGGCGTAAAAATTTTTGCATTTTTTCGTGACGTTTTTCATGATATAACAGGTTACTGATCTATATTGCGGTAACTCTTTTTCTTTTAGCCGTCAGCATTTCCTCCGGTACTGATTTACAAATTTCATCTTTCAACACATCAATTATTCTTTGTTTTACGAAATGGCGATAGGTAACAATACTTATCTCGCGCACCGGAACCTGGGGTTTAAAATGCCTGACATTTTTCATATCCTTTTCCGATAATTCCTTTAGAGCGAGCTCCGGTAAAATGGTGATACCATCATTGAAGTCTACTATTTTTTTCAGTGTTTCAATACTTCCCGCCTCATATTCCAGGTTGCTCGTTTCAAGTTCTTTTTTTCTTAACTCACAAAGATTCAGGACCTGGGTTCTCAGGCAATGTCCTTCTTCAAGCAACCACAAATGATTGGTATCAATGTCGCCCGGTAATAAGAATTTTTTCTTCATCAGTTTTTCATTTGGCGATGCATATACTACGAATTGCTCATAATACAGGGGTTGTTCGTTTAAAGAATTATTATGTAGCGGTGTGGCCAGTATCCCGGCATCCAGGTGGTGGTCTTTAAGCCTGTCTATTATCTGCTGTGTCGTCAGTTCTGTAATTTTTATTTTGAGCAACGGGTATTTTTTTAAAAATGAATTCAGGAACAAGGGCAGCAGGTAGGGCGCAACCGTTGGTATAATTCCCAGTTTTAATTCGCCCTTTAATTCTCCCTTTAGCTCGCTCACAATTATCTTCATGCGGGTCGCCTCCTGCAATATTATTTTGGCCTGCCTTAAAACGATTTCTCCTGCCTCAGTAGGCACTACCGGTTGCTTGCTCCTGTCAAAAATTTTTACACCCAGTTCTTCTTCCAGTTTTTGAATCATCATACTCAGTGTAGGTTGCGTTACAAAACATTTTTCTGCGGCTTTCGCAAAATGCCTGTGGGCATCTACCGCCAGTATATATTGTAAATGTTGAATAGTCATTCTTATAGTTTTTATCTATGTAAAGTTAAATAATATCAATTTGTTTTATTTGTCGGCAATAAGCGACTTTGTCGCTACCCGGGAAAATGTAAACGTCCTATTGTGATCGAAAATAACTTAACACCTGGGTTGATATTAGCTTTCTGCAGACCTTCTGCTGAAAATGTTAATGCATTGAACGCATAACCAAGAGGCAAACCGACTTCCGTATGAACCGGTAACCGCTCAATAATTCAATATTCAGCGTTTACGAAAACAACTGAAAGGTTGCTTTTTTTACGGGCAAATATTTTCGTCAATTATGGATATTCATTTTTTATAAAATCCACATTCGGTCTTTACTATTACATTTCTGTACATTCGTAAAATCGTATAGCCGGCGTAACATACCAAACCTGCTGAATATTTCTACCGGTTACTCAAATATAAAAAAATGAAGGAACGTTTTTATTCATTAGATGTTTTTCGCGGAGCTACCGTGTGTCTGATGATCATGGTGAATAATCCCGGTAGCTGGGAACACATTTATGCTCCATTGGATCATTCACCATGGCATGGCGTAACGCCCACTGATCTGGTGTTTCCATTCTTTCTTTTTGCTGTAGGGAATGCACTGGCTTTTGTGATGCCCAGGCTTGAAGTGGCCGGCCCATCTATGTTTTGGAAGAAAATTATTAAAAGAACCCTTATTATTTTTTTGATTGGCTTATTCCTTAACTGGATGCCTTTTGTAAAATGGGATGACAACCATATCGTGTTTAAACAATGGAGTTATATTGATGCCGAAGGTCACCCTGCCGGCATAAGAATATTGGGGGTATTGCAACGAATTGCTTTGGCCTATTTTTTTGCATCTGTAATCATTTATTTCTTTAAAGTCCGGGGAGCATTTCTTGCTGCCTGTATTATTCTTTTAGCCTATTGGTTTATATGTGTTGCCGGTAATCCTGCTGATCCCTTTAGTTTGGCAGGCTGGTTTGGAACGCATTTAGATAAAGCAATTCTCGGCGAGGGCCATATGTATCATGGTGAAGTGCTTAATGGACATCCTGTTGCATTTGATCCTGAAGGGTTCATGAGTTTATTCGGCTCCGTGGTGCAGGTGATCTTTGGATATCTTGTAGGGGATTATGTTATAAAAAAAGGAAAAACGGCTGAAATGGTCAACGGATTATTTGTCGCAGGCGCACTGTTTCTTTTCGCGGGATATGCATGGGATATGGTTTTTCCGCTCAATAAAAAAATATGGACGAGCTCTTATACAGTCTTTACAACCGGCCTGGCAATGGTTATTCTCGCGGTGATGATTTATTTGATTGAACTAAAAAATAAAAGGGGAGCTATCAGTAAATTCTTTGATGTATTTGGCAAGAATCCACTTTTCATTTTTGTATTAAGTGGCTTTTTACCGCGGGCGCTGGGGCTCATAAGAATTGCTTCCGGGGATACTGATGCATCGGGAAATCCAATTTATGTAAGCCCTTTCGGATGGTTTTACGAACACATATGCAGGCCACTGTTCCCTTCCAACTTAAATAATGGTTCACTTTTTTACGCTCTTTGCATGATTACTTTTTACTGGCTCATCGTTTGGTGGATGGATAAAAAGAAAATCTATGTAAAGGTGTAGGCTTCGGTGCACCGAACCTGCATCGTTTTATTAATTTAAAATAGTAATCTTATACGTCGTTTTAAACAGGGCAGATTCTCCTGGCTCAAGTGTAATAAATCCCATTCCGTTGTTAAACGCATCCGGCGCTCCGCTAATGTTTTCTATTGCAATATTTTTACGGCCCGGTGGAATATAAATCTGCAAATAGGGGTACGATTTTTCAGGATGAATTTCTATCTCAATTTTTTTTGAAGAATTTCGCAACACGCACAAAGGCTGGCAGGCTTCCATATTTAGTGTATAACAATTATCTAAAGATAAATTACCAATAGTTTTGAGAGAATTAAATTCAATATAGGGAATAAGATTTTTCGTTGGTAGTAAATCACTATTAAACTCTACCATTTCTTTTGACTGAAATTCCAATTGTAATTCATCAACCGGATCGCCCAGGTTAAAATAAGGATGCCATCCATCCTGAACCGGTATTAAACCTTCGTCTTTATTGATGCATTCGGTAGTTACTGAAAGATTATTGTCCTTTTGCAATTGCCAGGTAACCATACAATCGTAGTTAAACGGGTATCCGGGGTCTTCAGCCCTGTATTCATATTTCATGGTTACCGACGCGTGCGCTTCATTAGCCGTTTCTCCCGTTATGGTAAAAGCCTTTTTATATAGAATGCCATGCAAGGCATGTTTGCCGTGATAATATTTTTCAAACTTATATTTATTTTCACCGAAATGATAAGCACCGTTTTTCAGGCGGCAAACAAAAGGAGAAAGTTTAGTGCCTAAAAAACCTTTGCTTTCCACATGCTTGTTAAATTCTTCCACCGTTTCATAGCTATCAACTACATTGACAGGTTCACCTGAATTCAGCGTAACAAAAGCGTTAAGAATGGCGCCACAGGCGGGAAGTACAACGGCATATGTATTAGCAACGCTATCATTTAAAATGATTTTTTCAAAACCATTTTCTTTCTTTTTATTAATTGAAAACATAAGCGCCAATTTACAGAAAGTTTCATTTAATTTGATTCTAAAATTTTCAAAACGATTTTTTCCTCGGGTGTCAGGTCGCTCTTATTATCATTTTTCTCCACCTCATCAAGTTCCGAAATATATTTTTCCAGCTTTTTACTTTCATATAAAGAAAGTATCAGCGGATGCACATAGTATTTTTTACAAACCGTACGCGTATTACCTAAATGTTCAGAAACAATATCCAACGCTTCCACAATTCTTTTCTTTGTTTCCGCTTGTGTTTCGCAACATCCAATTGATTTCAACGCCAGGAACGTCTGCACAGTTCCCGCCCAGGTTCTGAAATCTTTCGCAGTAAAATCTGCATCGCTGATTTCCCTAATGTACTTATTTACCAGGCCCGAATCAATAGATTGGTGATTTCCTTCATCATCATAAAACTGGAACAATTCTTTTCCCGGGACATCCCTGCATTTTTTAATAATCCCGGCAAGTTTTTTATTTTTAAGCGTAATTTTATGAGATACGCCTTTCTTTCCCACGAAAGCAAAACTTACTGCATGACCATTAAATTTTACATGTTTGTCTTTTAGGGTGGTTAACCCATATGAACCATATGTCTTTTCATAGAAACTATTACCAACTCTTATATGGGTTCGTTCCATTAAGCTTACTACTGCGGCTAATACTTTTTTAAGAGATAAAGAGGGCGTACTGATATCTTTTTCCAGTTGCAGGCGCATAACAGGAAGCGCCTTGCCAAAATCGAGCAGCCGGTAAAATTTTGTATGATTGCGTAATGAATTCCAATGGGCGTGATACCGGTATTGCTTCCGATTTTTCATATCATAACCTGTAGCCTGCAGGTGGCCATTTTCTTTTTTACAAATCCAAACGTTGGTCCATGCGGGTGGTATTACCAAATGTTTTATTCGTAACAGTTCTTCGTCATCTGTTATTTTTTCTTCATTGTAATAGTATTGAAATGTTTTGCCTTTTGTTTTTCTTTCAATGCCTGGTTCGCTACCGGTAACATACACAAGGTTAGCTGCTCTTGCAGTTTTCTCTTCATTTTTTACAATACTTTTTAATTGTTTCTTGGAAACTTTTGGAAATACTCCTGCAGTCGCATTCATAATTTTATAATTCTATCTGTGAGGAAATTATTCTACAACACGATTCACAAAAAAAGCAGGCACCAGGTACCTGCTAAAAATTATTAATGAAGTCATCTTATTCATCTGTTTCACCTGGTGTTAAAAATTCCGTTTCACCTTCGGAATTCTTTACAACTTTTTCATCATCATTAACATTTTTCTTATGTTTTTTGCCGCTCAAGGCTGCAAGATGAAGTTGCGTATCAGTACCGGTAGATACGCCACTGCTAAGATGAGTATCGTTGGTCTCTGTTCCCAGTTCATTACTTCCTAAAGACGGCTGAGTAATTTGTTCTCTGTCTGCCATAACAATTAAATTAAAGTGAATAATGATTTTCTTCATGAAAATTATATGCCAATTATGAAAATTATTTTTTTATAACCGGTTTTAACATGGAATAACGTTATTTTGAAGATGAATTACCTGGCACATGCATTCCTTTCCTTCAATCATCCGGAAATACTTGCAGGAAATATGATCAGTGATTATGTCAAAGGGAAAAAAAAGTTTGACTATCCTGTAAGTATACAAAAAGGAATTCACTTACATCGCCAGATAGATGAGTTTACTGATGCCCACCCGGTAACAGCAAAAGCTAAAAATTTTTTCAGGCCGCAGTATCGTTTATATTCCGGTGCGTTTATAGATGTTGTCTATGATCACTTCCTCGCACTCGATCAAAAGCAATTTGAAGTGTACGGAACTATTGAAAGATTTTCGCAAGGCACGTATCAGTTACTCGAAACGAATTTTTCGATTTTCCCCTTACCGTTTCAAAAAATGTTTCCTTACATGAAATCCCAGGACTGGCTGTACAATTACCAATTTACATATGGCGTTCAAAAAAGCTTCCGGGGGCTTGTGTACAGGGCAGCTTATTTAAAAGAATCGGACATAGCATTTGAAATTTTTAATCAAAATTATGCTGAGTTGCGAAATTGCTATTATGAGTTCTTTCCCGAACTTAGTTCATTTGCTTCTGAAAATTTGAGCAATCTGCTGGCTGTTTAAATCCATCTATATTTGTACCTTAAAAAGGAGCCTGTTTTCATCAGCTTCATTATTAAATAAAACCTGATCATTTTGAAACTTGCCACCAAATTAATACACGCAGGACTTGAACCGGACCCATCAACCGGTGCCATAATGACGCCCATCTACCAGACATCAACTTATGTACAGGACAGCCCTGGGGTGCATAAGGGGTATGAATATGCACGTACACAAAATCCGACAAGAGATGCCTTGCAACATGCGCTGGCGGCAGCAGAAAACGGCAAGTACGGCTTGTGCTTTGCCAGCGGATCTGCAGCTACAGATGCCGTAATAAAATTATTAAATCCCGGTGATGAAGTGATTGCGGCTAATGATATGTATGGTGGTACCTACAGGATGTTTACAAAAGTTTTCCAGAAATATGGATTAAAATTTCATTTCATAAATATGCAGGATGCGGCGGAAATTTCTGCTTATATTAATAAAAACACAAAACTCATCTGGACAGAAACGCCTACCAACCCCATGATGAACATAACAGACATTGAAGCGGTAGCTTTTATTGCAAAGCGGCACAATATATTGCTGTGTGTCGATAATACTTTTGCCTCACCTTATTTACAAAATCCGCTGGACCTTGGCGCTGACATCGTTTTACATTCTGCGACAAAATATATCGGCGGTCATAGCGATTCTGTTCATGGCTGTTTAATTATGAATGATGAAAAACTTAAAGACCAGTTGGCATTTATACAAAACAGCACGGGCGCTATTCCCGGTCCTCAGGATTGTTTTTTAATTTTAAGAGGATTGAAAACACTGCATGTAAGAATGCAGCGCCATTGTGAAAATGGTGAGAAAATAGCCAGGTGGCTCAAAACAAATCCTAAAATTGATAAAGTTTTGTGGTGCGGATTTGAAGACCATCCCAATCATGCTATTGCTAAAAAACAAATGCGTGGTTATGGCGGCATGATGAGTTTTACGTTGAAAAACGATAGCATGGAGGCGGCAAACAAGGTACTTTCTTCCACGAAGCTGTTTGCATTAGCGGAAAGCCTTGGTGGCGTTGAAAGCCTCATCGGGCATCCTGCAAGCATGACCCACGCAAGCATCCCCAGAGAAGAGAGAATTAAAAACGGTCTCGTTGATTCTTTAATAAGATTGAGCGTAGGTATTGAAGACGCGGATGATTTAATTGCAGATTTAGATAATGCAATTGGATAAATTAAATGATCATCACGTGGGTTATTCAATTGACGAAATAAGAATGGAAAAAACTAATTCACTCTATGTTTTAAAAAAGTTTCTTGATCAAAAAGTAATTCAGTTTAATAATCCATCTTTTATTAAAGACGACCCAGTAAGCATTCCTCATTTATTTTCACTTAAACAAGACATAGAAATTGCAGGTTTTTTTGCTGCAATATTTTCGTGGGGAACCAGGAAAACCATCATCAATAAATGCAAATCTCTTTTGCAGTTAATGGACAGTGCCCCATATGATTTTTGTATAAATCATACGGATGAAGATCTTAAAAGACTAGAAAGATTTTGCCACCGCACATTTAATGATACGGACCTGCTGTATTTTATTTCCTTCTTTAAATTTCATTATTCAACACATAGATCGTTAGAAGTTGCTTTCTTCAGCAATAAATCAATAAAGCAATTTGACAATGCAGTTGAAACCTCCTTAAATTCATTTTATAATTACTTCTTTTCGCTTGAAGATGTACCGGCAAGAACAAGAAAACATATTGCTTCGCCTGCAAGAAAATCGAGCTGCAAAAGACTGAATATGTATTTACGGTGGATGGTCCGCAACGATAATAAAGGAGTTGATTTTGGTATATGGAATACCATTTCCCCTGCCCAGTTGATTTGCCCTGTGGATGTGCATGTAGTAAGGGTTGCGAAACACTTCAATTTATTGAGGAGAAAACAGGTAGACTGGTTAGCTGCTATTGAGCTAACAGAAGCGCTGAAAAAATTTGATAGAGATGACCCGGTAAAATATGACTTTGCTTTATTTGGATTGGGCGTGTTGGGACAATACTAATACTAACCCTGCATTTCATTTAGAAATAATGCGAAATCAGTACCTTTCCTGTTATTTTATTCCTCAATTCCTTTGGCGATTTTAGTATCAACAACTTTCTTGTCTACTTTAAAATCCCCATACTTCTGCTGGTTAACTATCGCCTTTACAATAAGATAAGCTGATTGCAGATTATTTACATTCAATTCCTTAAGGCTTTTATTTATTTTGATTTTAATGTGTTGGTTAACTTGAATACTTTTTTTCTAAAATTATTAATTAAATAAACAGAGTACGGCAAAGATTGAAGATTATATGGTAATCCTGCAAACAAAAAAGGTCGAGAAGCTAAAATCCCTGACATAAAATAGTGTCAAGGAGTTTGCATGGTTATTGTTGCCTGGCGGTTATAAAAATTTCTACCGTCGCCGTTACATCATGGCCACAATCATTACAAAAAGCAGGCTATGTACATATTTTATGCGACCGAATGATTTTCGTGAATCGTATGGCTTCCCATCATTTTCAAGTCGTGCAATAAATTAAACAAAATCCTTAATACAATCATAGTTGTACAATTTTCTCTACATTCTTCCCTTTAATAAAAATGAAAAAAGTGCTTTAATTTTTATTCTTACCACTAAATTTTTTCATTGATTTAACATGAATGTAAAAGTGTTATTAAAATTATTCTTCCGGTAATAGATTTTTACGTCCAAATCCTTTCAGGTATTGATTTTGTACACTTTAAATTAAAAAATTTAGCTATGAAAAAAATATTTTTATTTGTGCCAGGACTGGCGATTTTATCACTGGTTTTTGTAGGATGTACCAAGGATCCGGTTGCTAGTTTAACTACGGATGAATCCCGCATTTATATTACAGACCACGATTCTTCTATAAATTTTTCCAATTTCAAAACGTATAGCATTTCTGATTCCGTAGCGGTTATTGATAATGGACAATCAAGCCGCGAAATGAATGATATAGACCAGGCTTATATAACGGCCGTCAAAAAGTATATGGACCAAAATGGATTTGTATTAACAGCCAAAAATAACAATCCCGATGTAGGGGTAGATGTAAGCCGCATCATCAGTACAAATACGGGGGTTATCAGTTATGGCGATTATTGGAACTCCTACGGAGGATACTGGGATCCATATTATTGGGGGTATCCCGGGTATGATTATTATGTACCCTACGCATACAGTGTTTATCAAATAAAGGAAGGAGCTATTTCAGTAGATATGTTGGATTTAAAAGACGCCGCTGATAATAACAAGATCAACGTAATCTGGACAGGCTTAATACGGGGTGCCGGTATTTTTAATGCCAATGTTGCTGATACCCAGATTAAAGCTTTGTTCGACCAATCAACTTATTTAAAGACCAACTAAAAAACTAATTTAAAAAAGACCAATTAAAAATTTTATGATATGAAAACGATTAGAATACTTTTAGCTTCGTTTTGTACACTCCTGTTGTTGTCACAACAGGCAACTGCTCAAAAAGGAACTTTGAAACTTAATTTAAATTATAATTACAGCATTCCGGTAAGTGGCTTCAATGCAGATTTAGTTAGCAAGGCCTCTCCCCGTGGTTTTACAGGAGCGTTAATGTACACTTTCAATAATAAATGGGATGGAGGATTAGCATTTGGCTTCCAGGATTATTACCAAAAATATCAGAGGGCTACCTACCCGCTGGGCAAAACGCAGGATATCTCGGCTGTAATTAGCAATTCAATACAAACAACCCCTGTTCTTGTAAAAGTTACCTATGCTCCTTTTAATACACCGTCCATCAGGCCTTATCTTTCGGCCGGGGCGGGGGCAAATCTTATTGATTTCAAACAATACCTGGGAGAATTTGGCAGCGATAAAGCCAGTGTAGGCATTATTGCCCAGTGTGGACTTGGGGTAACCCTGCCATTTGGAAAATTGAAAACCTCAGGTATTGATGTGGGCGCTAATTATAGTTATGCACCTTATAAAAAAAATGGCTACCAGGATCTTAACGCTGTGAATCTCCACGCCGGAATATATTTTCAGATAAAATAATTAACAGGTTTACGTACTTATGATAAAACCTTCGGATGACCGGAGGTTTTTTTTAATTACTTTGTGGTACCGGATGCCATCAGATAAGCAAATACCCATCGCAGATAAAATTATGGAAGTAACCAATGCTATCTGCGAAAAACCTTCTGAAGATTTCAGAAAGCAAATGATATTTTTTATTAATGAATTAATTAGTAAAGATTTTAATAGCCTGGTTCAATTGTTATATAAAATTGATGTTGACGAAAAGAAACTAAAAAATCTTTTAGGTCAACATAAGAATGTTGATGCTGCATCATTAATTGCAGACCTTATCATTAGCAGGCAATTGCAAAAAATGGCCACCAGGAAACAATTTACCGGCAGGGAAAAACCCGGAACGGATGATAGTTGGTAACTGGGCGATTTTTGTATCTTAGTCTTCCATGATCATAGAAGTAAACGATAAAAAATCCCGTAAAGAATTTCTTTTGCTTCCGCGCAGCTTATATAAAAATGACACCAATTTTATTTCCCCTATTTACAATGATATAGAATCCGTTTTTGATCCCGGCCGAAATAGTTTTCATACGCATGGGATTTGTAAAAGATGGATTCTTAAAAAAGATAACGAAACCATTGGGCGTATTGCGGCTTTCATCAATTTTGAAAAAAATAAAAATCCTGAATTTATTATTGGTGGAATGGGATTTTTTGAATGTGTAAACGATGAAACTTGCGCTTTCATGCTTTTTGATACCGCAAAACAATGGCTGCGGCAGCATAATACAAAAGCAATGGATGGCCCGGTTAATTTCGGCGAAAACGACAAGTATTGGGGATTGCTTATTGACGGGTTTGTGCCGCCCAGTATGGGTATGAATTATAACCCCAAATACTACCGGTCATTTTTTGAGAACTATGGTTTTAAAACCCATTATGATCAATACACCAATGTTATACATGTGGCTAAGCCGCTGCCGGAGCGCTTTACAAAAATCGCGGACTGGATCGGGAATAAACCGGAATATTCTTTCATACACTTTGAAATGAAAAATTTTGAAAAATTTGCCAGGGATTTTATGGAAATATATAATGATGCCTGGAGCGATTTTGAAGATTTCACCCCCATTAAACTGGATACCATAAAAGAATCATTCAGAGAATTAAAACCCATTGTTGATAAAAAAATAATCTGGTTTACCTATCACCATGACGAACCGATCGCTTTCATTTTTGCGGTGCCCGATATTAACGTCATTCTAAAACCACTTAAAGGGAAACTGGACCTTGTAAATAAAATCAGGTTCCTATGGCTGAAAAAAACAAAAACAATTCACCGCATCCGGTTTATCGTAATGGGCTGTAAGAAAAAATTTCAGAATAAAGGAATTGAAAGTGGGATGATACGACGACTCCAGGTGGAAGTGATACCAAGGAATACAATTACTGAAGCAGAACTGGCATGGGTTGGCGATTTCAACAAAAAGATGCTTGCTTTACATGAAGCTACCGGCGCTGTTAGGGAGAAAGTTCACAGGACCTACCGCAAAACTTTTTGATGTTTTCCTTCTGAAAACATCAGTTTTTGTACCGCTTCATTATCTTCTTTTTCTTTCTTTAAATCAAATGCAGTTCCAAACACTTTATCCCAAACGTGGGAACTTACGCCAAACCCTTTATCATCATTTCTATAATGGTGCAAATGATGATTGCGCCAGATTGGTTTCAACCATTTAAACGGCGGATGCCATGCATGTATGGCGTAGTGCATGCTTGCATATAGCAGGTATCCGAAAATAAATCCAGGGAAAAAAATAAAGACAATGTTGCCCATCAGGGCATACATAAGTAAGAAAATTAAGGAAGCCAGGATGAGGCTTGGCACCGCCGGCATAAACAGTCGCTGGCGGTCCCTGGGAAATTCGTGGTGATTTCCATGCATAATATAAGCAAATCTTTTGGTGCGTGGATTGTCACTCACCCAATGAAAAATAAATCGATGTATTATGTATTCAAAAAATGTCCAGAACAAAACGGCACCCAAAAAAATAAAGGTGATATCCATTCCTGAAAAATGATACCGGGTTGATGCATAATAAGGGAGATAGATTATAATGGGCAAATACATACTCCAGATAACCAGTGGATGTGTTTTTGTCAGAGATTCAAGATATTGATTACGAAAAATTTGAGCCCTGCCCTTGTTGTGAATTTTAGCGAACTTCATATAAGTACTTTTCTTTATAACAAATTTAAAGCAAATATGAAAAAAGGCGTATTGGTATTTTAATCCAATCGGTAGAATTTTCTGAATTTTTCCTTCAAAAATTTCACAGTAAAGTATCTTTTATAAAATAAATTACCTTGCGTCCCTGAAAAATATGTACTTATGAAATTAGTTTCTTATTTGAAAGAAGATCATGCCCAGTTGGCTTTTTTGGTAGATGACAGATTGTATGATTCGGACAGGCTGCATCCAGATATGCCTGTAACCATGACGATGTTTCTAAATTATTGGGAAGATCTTTTTCCAATGGCACATT
>JBDTOV010000095.1:0-19952 GCA_039933035.1 Ginsengibacter sp.
TTTATATTCCGTAAAAGTATCATGCATTTTTACGGTATAAGCATAAGGAATAGCTGAATTGAGAATAGAAAATGAGGAAAATTACTTAAACAGTAAGGCAACGCCGTAAGCGGCGCCGGCTGCCAGCGCACCTATAAGCATCACTTTTAAAGCACCGGACAGTACAGGAACTCCCGTTATTTTACTTTTGAAATATCCAAAAACAAACAGGCATATTAAAGTAGCTACCACAGAAAATTTCAAAGCTTCTTTAGAGTCATTTATTAAAAAGTAAGGACTTAAAGGAATAATGCCTCCAACTATATAAGATACGCCAATATTGAGCGCGCTGTTCCTGGCTCTTTTCGGATCGGGCTGATCAAGACCTAATTCAAACTTCATCATAAAATCCACCCATTGCTTTTTATCCTTTGAAATTTCTTCTGTTGCCTGGTTCTGCAATGTTTCGCTTAGCCCCAGGCCTTCGAAAAAATCTTTAACTTCCTGTTTTTCCATTTCGGGTATGCGTTCCACTTCGGCATATTCTCTTTTTAGCTCACTATCATAATGGTCCTGTTCGGTTTTGCCGGCAAGATACCCTCCCAGACCCATTGCTATACCACCCGCTGCAATTTCAGCGATGCCGGCAATTACAATGATTCCGCTGGTAGAAACCGCGCCACTAAGGCCTGCAGCCAGTGCGAAAGGCACAGTAAGGCCATCGCTCATCCCAATAACAACATCTCTCAAAAGATCTGAACTTTGCAAATGTTCTTCCGTATGGTGGTCATGAGGGTGGGGATGTTTCTCCATTATTAGTCAAGGTTTTATTAAAACTAATCTTTTATTTTCAACTCTTCTTATAAGTAATTCTGTAGATAGCGCCTTTATAATCGTCACTGACGAGTAGCGAACCATCGTCCAAAACCTGCACATCTACGGGACGTCCATTTACGCTGTTCGCCTTTTGCAACCAGCCTTCTGCAAAGGGTACGGGATCGATTAGGTTTCCACTGCTGTCCATTTTTGCAACTACCACCCTGTAGCCTATAGGAATACTACGGTTCCAACTTCCATGCTCTGCAATAAATATGGCATTTTTATATGCTGCCGGAAACATACTTCCCGTATAAAAGCGCATACCCAATGAGGCTACATGGGCCCCTAATTTTTTTGCCGGAGGGGTGTAATCACTACAATTTTTTCCTTTGCCATATTCGGGATCTAATATATCTCCCTCATGGCAATATGGATATCCAAAGTTCATCCCGGCCTGCGTTGCATTATTCAATTCATCACTGGGAATGTCATCTCCTAATTCATCACGGCCATTGTCGGTAAACCAAAGTTGCTTTGTTATGGGGCTCCATGCAAAGCCAACCGTATTCCTGATTCCACTTGCAAAAATTTCAAACCCCGTACCATCAGGATTAAGACGGGTTATAGATGCGTAGGGTTTGGGGGAATCGCAAATATTGCAGGGGGCACCTACCGGAACATATAATTTTCCGTCGGGGCCAAATGCTATAAACTTATTCCCATGATGCTTGGATGTAGGATACTTATCATAAACGATAACAGGTGAAGGAGGGTTATCCAGCTTTGATTCAATGCTATCCAACCTGTAAATGACTGATATAGTACCAATGTATAGACTGCCGTCCTTAAAGGCAACTCCATTGGGCGCATTTAATCCACTTGCAATAACATATATTTTATCAGCTTTGCCATCATGATTCTCATCAGTTATCGCATACACTTTATTTTCTTTAGTGCCAACAAACACCGTCCCGTTAGGCGAGACGCACAGGCTTCTTGCATTGTTTACTTCTGCATACACATCTATTTTAAAGCCATCGGGTAATTTTATTTTATCAAGATCATATTTTTTAAAAAGTGAATCGGTGTTTTGCGAAACAGTTGTTCCTGTTTTTGTATTTGATGAATTGTTGCTATTACATGATACAATTGTCAGGATGCTAAAGATTATGATTGATAATATTGTCAATCTTTTTAGGAATGAGAGTTGAAAAGACATGATGTTATATTATTTAGGTTTTAGAAAAGCTGTAAACCTTCCGTCAATAATGTAGCCAAACAAATAGCAGCGGTAAAGATCCTGGATTTTATCGGGTAATTATCATCGCAATTTATTTAAAATAAAAGAGTAACTCCGTTCGCATATTTATTTTCATGATCAAGCAGCCATTTTTTCCTGGGTAAGCCTCCGCCGTAACCTATTAGTTTTCCGTCGGAACCTATTACACGATGACAGGGAACTATAATATTAAGTTTGTTACGGCCATTGGCTGAAGCTGCCGCCCTTATTGATTTTTCATCCCCTAACTGTTGCGCAAGCTGCAGGTAACTGATCGTTTTACCAAACGGTATTTTAATTAATTCGTTCCATACTCTATGCTGAAATGCAGTTCCTTCCTGGCGCAGAGGAAGGTCAAATATTTCTCTTTTACCGGAAAAATAGTCATCAAACTGTTTAAGACAATTTTGCAGAACGTTTTTATCTGACTCAGGTAATTTTATTTCATCAGGAGTTTCTTCTGCGTCATCATTACAATATATAAGCTCATTAACGTAACCTCCTGAAATTTTTATTTGAATAATACCAACAGGAGAATGATAATAATTTGCGTGGCTTAGTTCAATCATCTAACAATTTAGCCAAAAAAATTAAATCATTTTTTTTGTAAAGATTTGCGTGGTCTGTAAAGCACTTGCTGTATTCTTCCAATAAATGTTGAACGATGCGTTTATTGCTGAGTTGCCTGAAATAAGAAGGGGTAGGGGGAACGGAAATTCTTTTAAAATAATTTTCTACATCTTTATGGGAATAGATTTGCCCGTTAAGCGGATCAATATAAAAATTTATTTTTTCACTTTTTTGTCTCGTGGGATTTGGGAAATTATAATCAATATCAAAATAACCCAATATAAATTGCTTGGGTATATTGATAGCCCGTACAGGAATATCAAGCATCTCGCAAATAATAAGGTATAGAATTCCATTCGTAATGGCATTGCCTTTTTTCTGCTCAATTACTTTATTGATAAGAAAATCTTCCTGTATGTCGTACGTTACTTCATTTCCTTTCAGTTTATAATAGCTGTATAGAATTCCTGTTATAACATTTATCTGTTCCAGGGGAGTTAAATAACTGTTTAGTTCGAGCCAAATGTTTCTTCTTATTTTTTCCATTTCCTGCAATGTAGTGGTAGCTATCATTTCAGGATACTGGTACCGCGAAATTAGCATAGCGCCCTGCAGCAATTCACAGGTTCCTCTTTTCCATTCTGTAAAATCATTTACCAGGTCCCTGAAATGCAGTTTGTGAATCAATATTTCAATCCGTTCCTGCACGTCTTCATCCGGAGTGCTTTCCCATAAATTTTCCAGGTTAGGAATAATGGCTCGGCCTATTGAAACGATCCGCTCACTTACTGACTTGAAGACTTCCTCATCAGGATCGTCTATCAAGTGAAATAAAGCAGATATTTCTTTGTTTTCCTGCATCTGAAAATAAGTGTTTATAAAAGGTACTTAGACGTTGTAAAGATAAAAAAGTATGGCAAAACTGTAAATTTTTGCACCAATACTTACTAACATTTAGTCGTCGAATGGCCGGGGAAGAAAAAAAATCCGTGATGTTGTTTGAATACTGTAATAAGTGCTGCTTTTATTCCTAAACGGACAAACTTTCCCCATTTTCGATCGGGAATTTTGAGGATGGTTCCTGGTTATGACAAAATAAGATGTGTTTATATGCGCTTTAGTGCCGTATCTTTACTGCCCGTTGAAAAAGATTACGCTCATATTGCTCATTAGTGTTTACACTATTTCGGTTTTAGGATACGGAGTAGAAGGGTTCTATTGTTGTGGCAATTTACAATCTCTCACGTTTAGTTTTACCCGGTACGATCAAAAGAGTTCTTCTGATAGCAAATGCTGTAAAACCAGATATCAATTCTTTAAAGTAAAAGACAATCACGTTGCGTCTGATCAAATTAACAGCCCTCAAAAACTGTTTACAGAAGCCAACTTATTTACCACCTATTATCAGCCTGTCTTTTATTCGATTTATAAAATTGTTATTGCCAACCCTGTCAACGCTCCTCCGCGATACGAAGGAGTTTCCATTCACATAGCTAACTGTACTTTTCTAATTTGATGCTTTAGCGTAAACGCCGGGGCTTCTACCTGGCCGTTGGTATTTCCCCTGGTACCAGCCCAATTTTCGTGAATAAATAGTAATGGTGTTACAACGTAGCTATTAAAAATATAGCCCTGGAGATTTTGAAGACGCCTGCTTTTCACGAAAGCCATCAACACGGTATCATTTAATATCCAAATAATCAAATACAATGAAAAGAATAATTATTATGCCAGCCTTTATGCTCGTTACCGTCCTTTTTTTGCCGGCATGTTCCGGCTCCTATTCAAAACAACCTGGTGCCAATGCTGATTCCACAAAAATGATAAATGCATCAGTTAAATATACCTGTACTATGCATCCTGAAGTGATCAGCGATACCCCTGGTGCCTGTCCTAAGTGTGGAATGACCATGGTCATAAAGGAAATGAACTATAAGGAAGATATGCAGCACACGCAAATGGATAGTGTCAAAAAATAGTTGTGTAAAACATTAAACCAGTAACCATGGTCCAAAAAGCAATAGAGCTTTCACTCCGCAACCGGTACCTTATTTTAGCAACAGCAATTAGCCTTTTCGTTTGGGGAATATTTGCTGTTCGAAAAAATCCGATAGATGCCATTCCTGATCTGTCAGAAAACCAGGTAATCGTATTTACAGAATGGACAGGGCAAAGCCCACAGATTATGGAAGACCAGGTTACATTTCCCCTGGTAGCTAACCTGCAGGGTATTTCGAAGGTTAAGAATATAAGAGGTACTTCCATGTTTGGGATGAGTTTTGTGTATGTAATTTTTGAAGATAACGTGGATGTGTACTGGGCACGGACACGCGTACTCGAAAGATTGAATTATGCGCAGCGATTGCTTCCCCCCGGTGTTACACCTGCGCTGGGCCCGGATGGCACGGGTGTTGGCCATGTATTGTGGTACACGTTAGATGCTAAAAAATTAGACCTGGGAGAACAGCGGACATTACAGGACTGGTACATAAAATTTGCTTTGCAAACCGTTCCCGGGGTGGCAGAGATTGCATCTTTTGGCGGATTTGAGAAGCAATATCAGCTGGTGGTTGATCCATTGAAATTGCAGTATTACAACATTTCTCTAATGGATGTTATGAACAAAGTAAAAGCCAATAATAATGACGTCGGGGGAAGAAAATTTGAAATGAGCGATATGTCTTACATCATTCGTGGATTGGGATACATAAAAAATAAAGAAGACATCGAAAATATAGGCATCACCGCCAACAACGGAATACCGGTAAGAGTGAAAGACATTGCCACCGTTCAGTTAGGTGGTGATGAAAGGTTGGGAATCTTTGATGAAAATGGAACGGGCGAGGTAGTCGGTGGAATTGTAGTGATGCGCTATGGCGAGAATGCTGACAAAGTTATTAACGCGGTGAAAGCAAAGATGATCGATGTAGAGAAAGGCTTGCCGGAAGGAGTGCATTTTAAATTTGCCTACGACCGCAGTACATTAATTGAAGCAGCTATAAAAAATATAAAAGGAAAACTGGAGGAAGAAATGATAGCCGTATCGCTCATCGTTTTGCTCTTTTTGTTTCATTGGCGCAGCGCGTTAAACATCATTATTCAAATACCCATCACCATTGCCATCAGTTTTATCCTGCTGAATGCTTTTGGGCTTTCCTCTAACATAATGTCCTTAACCGGTATTGCCCTGGCAATTGGCGTCATCGTTGACAACGGAATCATTATGTCAGAAAACGCGTATCATAATTTATCACAGTGGCAAAATGATCCTGCTAATCAACCTAAGTAAAAATGAAAAGTATTTTCAAAAAAATATGGCCAAAAAAAAATTACCTGGAAATTCCGGAAGACGTCAGGATGGGGATCATTGAGAGTTCATGTAAACAGGTTTCACGCGGCGTATTTTTTTCAACCATTATTATTATCGCTTCTTTTTTGCCTGTTTTTTTATTGACAGGGCAGGAAGGAAAGTTGTTTGGCCCCCTGGCATTTACCAAAACATTTATTGTCGCTGTAGATGCTATATTGGTGATAACACTTACCCCGGTGTTGATTTCATTTTTTATGAAAGGAAAATTCACTCTGGAAAACCATAATCCCATAAACAGGGGATTAGGAAAAATATATGAGCCGCTTATCCGGTGGTGTCTTACCTGGCGGAAAACTACTCTTGGCCTAAATATGATTGCCTTGCTGATAAGCATTCCAATGATCATGAGTTTAGGAAAAGAATTTATGCCACCCTTGGATGAAGGTTCTATCCTGTTTATGCCGGTTACCATGCCGGATGTTTCCAATTCTGAAGTGAAGCGGATTTTACAGGTGCAGGATAAAATTATTGCTTCTGTTCCGGAAGTTCAAAATGTCCTGGGCAAAGCCGGGAGGGCCAATACGGCCACCGACAATTCTCCCATCAGTATGATTGAAACGATCGTTTTATTAAAACCAAAATCGGAATGGCGGGCCGGTATAAAAAAAGAAGATATAGTAAATGAACTCAACAGTAAATTGCAGATTCCCGGCGTAACCAATGGATGGACTCAGCCCATTATTAACAGGATCAACATGCTGTCAACCGGTATCCGTACGGATGTCGGGGTAAAAGTATATGGGCAGAATTTAGATACGATTTATGCCTTTGCCCAGAAAATAAAAAACGAATTGCTCGGAATAAACGGTGTCAAAGATTTGTATGTGGAACCGGTTACGGGTGGAAAATATATTGATATCAAAATTAAACGGGAGGAGATAAGTCGTTATGACTTAAGTGTAGACGATGTAAACGCGGTAGTCCAGAGTGCTTTGGGAGGTATGAAACTCACCACCACCATCGAAGGGCGACAGCGTTTTTCAGTCAATGCAAGATATGCGCAGGACTTCCGGGACAATATGGAAGCATTAAAAAGTTTGCAGGTACAAACCAAACAATATGGTCCTGTGCCCCTGCAGGCTGTGGCAGATGTTGCCATTACAACAGGGCCACCGATGATTAATTCTGAAAATGCTTTATTACGTGGAACTGTATTATTTAACGTACGGGACAGGGACCTGGCCGGTACCGTCGAGGAAGCGCAAAGCAGGTTAAACAACATGCTCACCAGGTTACCAAAAGGTTATTTTATAGATTGGAGTGGTCAGTACGAAAATTTGATAAACAGTGAAAAGACTTTACGAGTCATTTTGCCTGTTGTTTTGCTCGTGATTTTTATCTGTATGTATTTCGCGTTTCATTCTGCAAGAGAAGCGGTGTTAAGCCTTATTACTATTCCATTTGCCTTAATTGGTGGCGCCTATATGATTTATTTCTGGGGAGTGAATTTATCTGTTGCCGTTGCAGTAGGTTTCATTGCCTTGTTTGGGTTGGCTGTGGAGACCGGCATCGTAATGGTTATTTATCTCAACGATGCCATGCAGCAATTAATAAAGGCAAAAGGGAATTCAAAGGAAACTATTACCAGGGGCGATCTTCGGGACTATGTGATAACGGGTGCGGCTAAACGATTGCGACCCAAAATAATGACGGTGTGTGTGATTCTGTTTGGCTTGATTCCCATCCTTTGGAGTTCCGGCGTTGGAAGCGATGTTATGAAGCCGATTGTGTTACCGATGATTGGCGGTGTATTTACCTCTTCAATATTCGTTCTCCTGGTGTCGCCTGTTATTTTTTTAATGAGTAAAGAATATGAGTTAAAAAAATATGGGAAAATTCATGTGCCTGATATAAAACATTAAACTATGAAACATTTATTGATCTGCATTTTTGCTTTGGGCGTTGTTATTAAACATACTTATGGGCAAAATCGAATGAGCCTGGAAAATATTTTTTCCATCATACAAAAAAATCACCCGGAGGTCACGATGTATGATGCACAAATCCGTTCTCTTGACGAAGCATCGAAAGGCGCTAAAAGCTGGGCGCCACCTGAGTTTGGGGCTGGTTTCTTTATGACGCCCTATAATATTGGGCAGACCAAAGCTTTCACTAGTGAAAAGGGCATGGGCGCAATCATGCTTAGTGCTTCGCAAATGTTTCCCAATAAAAAAGAACAGAATGCCAATGCTTTATTAATGCAATCCATGTCATCTGTAAATAAGGAAAACAAAATGGTTGCCCTGAATGAATTATATGCAGCGGCAAAAAAAAATTATGTTGACTGGCTGATTATTGAGAAGAAAATAACCGTGCTTGATGATAACGAAAAGCTGTTACATTTCATGATTCAAAGCGCTGAACTGCGTTATAAAAATAACCTGGGAAAGCTAAATGCATATTACAAAGCAAAAGCAGCATTGGGTAAAATTGAAAACCAGCGGGAAATACTGGCGAATGACATCACACAAAAACAAGTTGCATTAAATACATTGATGAACCGCGATAAAGATGAAAATTTTATTGTCGATACGAATTATACTATTAAAAATTATGCAACCGTAGATAGTAATTATTTAATACAGGCACGCAGTGATATAAAGGCTGTGGATCAAAGTTTAAAAATTAATCAGCTTCAATTGAACCTGGAAAAAACAAAACAATTGCCCCAGTTTGGCGTACAATACAATCACATGTTTGCGTTTGGTAAATCACCCTGGCTTTTCTCTCTTATGGCTACTGTAAAAATCCCATTGGCTCCCTGGTCGGCATCGGCATATAAAGCAAATGTTGAAAGCTTACAATGGGATGCACAATCGTACGAAGCGCAAAAGCAAATGATTATCAACCAGGCATCCGGGGAAGCGGAAGGTTTGTTGTATTCTATCACCAGTAAGAAAAAGCAATTGCAGTTATTTGAACAAAATATTATTCCGGCATTGACGAGAAATTTTCAAATCATGCAGTTGGCTTATGAACAGAATACGGGAGAATTATTTGAATTATTCGATGCGTGGGAAACTTTGAATATGACTCAAATTGATTACCTGGATCAGTTGCAGGAATTATTGAACCTCCAGGTGCAGATGGATAAAATCCTTGAACAACAATAATAGTAATGTATATGAAAATCTTGTTAAAAACGTTCGCCGTTACGCTGGCTTTTGCTATAGTTGTTTTTTCGGGATGCAACAATAGTCCTGCTACAACCGGTATGTCAGCGGTGGATAGTACTGCTGAAATTTATACCTGCTCTATGCATCCACAGGTAATGGAACACGAGCCCGGCCATTGCCCGATATGTGGTATGACACTGGTGAAAAAAGAAAATGCAAGCAGGGAGATTTCTAAAGTCGATCTTTCCACCTTGCTTCAACCGACCAACCAGGCGGTAATATCCTCCATTCCTGTTACCACACTGCAATTTGGGAAGCAACAGGTACGTGTAGACGCTTTGGGAAGTATTGAATATGATACAAGGTTTATGAGAACGATAGCAGCAAGAGTAAGCGGTAGAATAGAAAAATTGTATATTAAATACCGGTACCAACCTGTTCACGCGGGTGATAAGATCATGGACATTTATAGCCCTGAACTATTAACCGGGCAACAAAATCTTTTGTTGCTTTTAAAGAATGATCCTGAAAATGTAACGCTGATTAATGCAGCAAAACAAAAATTATTATTGTTGGGGATGAATGCCGGGCAGTTGCAAAATGTGATTGCTACGGGAAAGGCCCACCCCAATGTTGTTATCTACAGTAACTATTCCGGCCACGTGCATGAAGCAGGCAATATGATCAATACTGCACAGCCGGTAAATACCCTAAATGAAACTGGTGAATTATCCATTAAAGAAGGAATGTATATTGAAAAGGGGCGGCCGGTGTTCCAGGTAAATAATATGGACCATCTTTGGGTAAGCCTGAATTTTTTTGCAGGGGACATTTCATTGGTAAAAGTTGGTATGCCTGTTACTATTATTCCTGAAACGTCGCCGGGTAATGAAATTCATTCCAAACTAAGTTTTATAGAGCCTTTCTACAGGAACGATTCCAAAACCTTAACCGCAAGAGTTTATTTTGATAATTCAAAATTAATGCTACAAGTTGGTAGCCAGGTGAAAGCAACGGTTGATATAAATACTTCAATGGGTAATTGGTTGCCACAAGAGGCAGTCCTGTCGTTGGGATTGAACAAAGTTGTATTTCTGAAAACAGGTAATGCGTTTACAGTACACCCGGTAAGTACGGGTATTGCTGTTGATGATTTAATTAGCATAACTGGCGGTTTGAGTGATAAAGATAGTGTAGCGGTAAATGCTCAATTTTTAATAGATAGTGAAGGATTTATAAAAGTAAGCAAATGAGCAATAGGCAATAAGCAATGGTAAATCGAGATTTTACATTGGGTTTAAAATTGATATAAATAGAAAATAAGTGACAAAAAAATAAATGAAACTAAACTTTATATGCGGCGTTTGAACTGGCTATAGATATTTTTGAAATGACAAAAAAGCCGTGAATAAGAAATGTATGATAAACAATCCTGGAAAATATAAATAGTATTTATGGAACATAAAATAATTAAAACGACTGTCAATTTCAAGCCTGCAATGATACATGCCCGATTGCTCATTGTATTTTGCTTATTGTCAGTTACCTTTTTCTCCTGTAAAGATAAAAGTATACAAACTGCGTCTACGGATACCGGTATGTACTACACGTGTCCAATGGATCCGCAGGTAGTCGAGTCAAAGCCAGGTATATGCCCGATTTGCCATATGGAATTATTACCGGCTAAGAAAAGCGTTGAGCAAAAAAATGATAATGAACTTGCGCTTAGTCCTGAACAAATGCGCCTGGGAAATATAAAGGTCGATACTATCCGGAATGAATTTGTTGGTAACCATTTTGTCTTAACGGGGATACTGAATTTTGATCAGACAAAAATAAATACGGTGAGTGCAAGGCTTACCGGTCGAATTGAAAAATTATTTTTCAAAAAAATTGGAGATTATGTTGCGCAAGGGACGCCTCTTTATGAAATTTATAGTGAAGAACTGAACAATGCGAAACAGGAATATTTGCTGGCGCTGCAAAAGAGGGTAAATCTTGGAAATTCAATTATAAATTTTGATGATGTCATTGCTGCGGCAAAAAATAAATTACTGCTTTGGGGGCTGAGCGAACAGCAAATTAAAAATATAAACTCCGCTAGCATTCAAAATACGCGTACTACTTTTTACAGTACCGCTTCGGGATATGTTACCGAATTAAATTTACAGGAGGGGGATTATGTACCCGAAGGAGGCACTATTGTTAAACTTGCCGGTCTTTCTACCCTTTGGGTAGAAGCACAAGTATATGCTACGCAAATGGCACAAATAAATAGTGAGAAAGATGCCATGGTAGAAATTCCGGATTTTTCGGGTAAAAAGATCACCGGTAAAATTTCATTTGAAAATCCTGAATTAAATGCTGCGACGAGAATAAACCTTATAAGGATACGTATCCCGAATGAAAACAACCAATTAAAGCCCGGTATGGCAGCTTATGTAACTGTAGAAGCAAGTGGCATTGATGCATTAGCTCTGCCGCTAAACGCCGTTTTAAGAGATGGCAAAATGGCTATGGTGTGGCTGCAGACAAAGCAAAATAGCTTTAAAAGCGTGATGGTAACAACCGGTATTGAGAGCGGTAATATGATTGAAATAAAATCAGGTATTCATCAAAATGACGTTGTGGTAACCTCCGGGGCCTACTTATTACAAAGCGAATACATTTTCAGAAAGGGCGCAAACCCCATGGCAGGTATGGACATGGGGGGAATGAAGATGTAATCATTTCTTTTTCTTCTTTGTCCTTATGGTTTTGATCCGATTGTTTGCTTCTGCGGCGTATTTCAAATTTTAGCCTTGGGCTCAAGGTTGCCAGCCCCGGAGATTGGTGTTTTCAACCCAAAACAAACTTATTGAAGGTTGTCAACCTTGCCGCAATTCGAAATGTACCCTTCAATTGCCCGAAATAAAAAGAAGCTTATATTAGCTTATTATTTGTTCGACTAAATTTATAGGCGGTGATCCAATTCTGAATGCACATTTTGTACGAAGGATTTGGAACTGAAAAAAAAGATTGCAGGAATATCAGTCCTATCGGATTTATGATATGAAAGGATTGGGCGAAACAAATAAGAACTTATATCAGGTTGATATGCCCTGGTATGCTTGAACCCGTAACCCGCGATTTTGAAAAATGTTTTCTTCGGTGCTGCATTTTTAGCGTGCCGGATTCTTTAAATAAAACTCAATTAAGCGACAAAAATGAGATTGACTCATCCCAAAAGATTACTACATCAGTATGTACTTTCATTTTTTTTAATAATTGTATTTAGCAACGCACATGCGCAATTGGCCCGGTTACCAAGCGAATGGAAGTTTACAATGGGGGATAGCATGCAATGGGCTGATCAATCATTTAATGATGCCGGTTGGATTAATAAACAAATAGGAGAAAGCTGGTCCGCAACAGGAATAAAAAATAATGTGTATGCATGGTATAGAATTAAAATAATTATTCCTTCGGGCATGAAATCAACCACCGAAAAAGATAAAGGCATCAAATTGAATCTTGGGAAGATCGATGATGTTGACCAAACATTTTTCAACGGCAAATTAATCGGGCAAACGGGTTCTTTACCTCCTTCTTATGAAAGTAAATGGGATGTAGAACGTGTCTATATAATCCCGGAAAATGATGTACACTGGGATAAGGAAAATGTAATCGCAATAAGGGTATTTAGTTTGGATGGTGGCGGGGTTGGTATGTACAAAGGCCCTTATGGTTACGGGCCGATGCGGTGGCCGGATTTTATTTCCATCCAACATAGTATATCCGAAATGGGTCAAAACGGATTTATAACCAAAATAGAATTTGTAAATAATAGTGATCATGCATTCGATGGAACAGTGAAATATTGGATAGCGGATAAAAACTATAAAGAACTGTTTACCGAAACAAAGCAGGTACAGGTTAAACCGGAACGAGGTGCTGAAAATGATATAACCTTCTCAAATTACCAGCCGGTACATGAGAATATTTTTAAAATTGGCTACCAGGTCACGGAAAACAATAGCGCTGATACCATAAAAAATGAGCAGGTTTATTTAGCCAATAAAGAAATTGAGATTAACGTTGCCGGCGAACCAAAGCCAGTTGTTGAAAATAAAATCAAAGACGCCTTTATTAATATCCCATTTCAGAATCAGATATTAGGGGGATATATTGGGAAGCGCTTTACGCAAAATCTTGAAGAGCGCCTGTTGAAAATTGATGAGACTGGTATCATGAGCGGTTATTTACAAAGACCGGGAAGTCATCCATGGATCGGAGAACATGCCGGTAAATATCTTGAAACAGCCTGTAATGTTTGGAAAGTAACGCATGATCCGCAGCTTAAAAAACAAATGGATCGCATGATGTATGAACTGGTTAACTCTCAATTGAAAGATGGCTATTTGGGAACATACACGCCGGCTAATTATTGGACAAGTTGGGATGTATGGTCACATAAATATAATTTATATGGCTTGTTGGCTTATTATACTACCACCGGCTACCAGCCTGCATTGGAGGCGTGTAAAAGAATGGGAGATCTTTTATGTAACACGTTTGGAAACCAGCCCGGTCAACGCGATATTATTTTAGCCGGCGAGCATGTGGGCATGGCTGCAACCAGTGTATTAGATCCAATGGTTGAATTATACAGGTACACCGGCGAGAAGAAATACCTGGATTTTTGTTATTACATCATTGCTGCATGGGAGCAAAAAGATGGCCCGAAAATAATCAGTTCATTATTATCCACGGGGCAGGTAAATAAGGTGGCTAACGGTAAAGCATATGAGATGCTTTCGAATCTTGTTGGATTAACAAAACTATACCGGGTTACCGGTGATGCGAAATTTATAAAACCAGTATTAGTTGCCTGGCAGGATATAGTAAAGAACAGGTTGTATGTAACCGGAACCACTAGTTCTTTTGAACATTTCCAGGGGGATGGTGTATTACCGGCAACAGTGTCGGATGACATTGGTGAAGGTTGCGTAACCGTTACCTGGATACAATTAAATCAAAATCTACTGGACATTACGGGCGAGTTACAATATGTCGGACAAATTGAGAAATCGATTTATAACCAGTTACTGGGTGCGGAAAATCCCGAATCAGGTTGTGTAAGTTATTATACGCCGCTGGTGGGTACAAAACCTTTCTCCTGCAGCATTACGTGTTGTACATCCAGTGTTCCGCGTGGCATTGCACTGATACCTTACTTTACTTTTGGCAATGTAAGAAACGTCCCTACGTTGATGTTGTATGGCCCAGCATTGTACAAGGAGAATTTTACAACTTCCGATAAGAAGGATATAAACTTAGCAGTGAAAATTGAAAGTAGTTTTCCTGAAAGTGGCCATTCGGTTATAACCGTCAACACTTCTCAGCCTGCATTTTTTCCCTTTGCATTAAGGGTACCATCATGGTGTCGTTCTTTTATCGCGGAAGTAAGCGGAAGAGTATACAAAGGAGCGGCTGAACAATATGTAGTTATAAGCCGTACTTGGAAACCGGGCGATACAATAAAAGTCTCTTTTGAAATGCCTGTTCAAATACTACATGGTGGAAAAAGTTACCCGGGTCAAATTGCATTTCAAAGAGGGCCACAGGTTTTGGCTTTCGATAGCTCTTTGAATACCTCTTTGGTAAAAAAATATCAATTTGGATCCAATCAAAAATTTCTTGTTGAAAAACCACAAGGCAAAAATGATCCGGGTGTTCTGCCGGAACAATGGATTGGCAAACAGGCTTATTCTGTAAATATACTCGATGATAAAAAGAATGAAGTAAAGCAGCAATTAACACTCGTGCCTTTTGCCGATGCAAGTCAAACCGGGGGAGCAATAAAAGTATGGATGCCGTTGGATATAGCAGGTAAATCAATAGAAAATAATTAATGAAAAAGATCATTGTTATAGGTAGTGCCAATACGGATATGGTTGTAAAATCTGCAAAACTTCCTTTGCCCGGTGAAACTTTGTTGGGCGGAACTTTTTTTATGAATGCAGGCGGTAAAGGGGCTAACCAGGCCGTTGCTGCTGCAAGACTGGGTGGTAATGTGACATTGGTTGCAAAAGTTGGCAATGACATTTTTGGAAAACAAACCATAGCAGGGTTACAGAAAGAAAATATTAATACCGATTATGTTTTTGTTGATGAAGAAGCGCCCTCAGGTACCGCGCTGATTATGGTAAATGATGAAGGCGAGAATAGTATAGTAGTTGCTCCGGGCGCTAATGGAAACCTGTTGCCAAAAGATATCGAAAAGATAAAAAATATTGCTGAAGCGGCAATAATCTTAATGCAATTGGAAATCCCGATAGAGACGATTATTGCTGTCTTACAAATTGCAAAAAAAAATAATCAGCCAGTAATTATCAATCCTGCACCGGCTCACCAACTGGATGATGCATTGCTGGATGGGTTATTTCTTATCACGCCTAATGAATCGGAAACCTCCTTAATGACAGGTATAAAAGTTGAAGATGACAAAACCGCTTCACAAGCTGCTAAAGTTTTTTTAGAGAAAGGAGTGCAAAATGTAGTTATCACGTTAGGAAGGCTGGGTGCTTATTTTGAAAATGAAAATGTAAAATTTACAATGAGGGCACCCGTTGTTAAGGCAATTGATACAACTGCCGCAGGAGATACTTTCAGCGGCGCTTTAGCAGTTGCGCTTACAGAAAACACGGATTCGCAAAATATCGGGTGGAAAAATGCAATAAAGTTTGCTGTTGATTCAGCTTCCATTTCGGTAACAAGGTTAGGAGCGCAGGCGTCAGTTCCTTATCGAAGTGAAATAGTAATTTAATAAAGTCAAATATAAATAACCGCTTATGTTCATAGTTGAAAATTACGGGCTGGCTATTGTGCTTTGTGTTATTACTATGTTCTGTTGGGGATCATGGGCCAATACAACAAAGCTTACTACCAAAACATGGCGGTTTGAGCTTTTTTATTGGGACTATGGTTTTGGTATTTTGCTTACAACATTATTACTTGCGTTTACCCTTGGAAGTTATGGAACGGAGGGAAGAGCTTTTGTTGAAGACATTAAGCAAGCTGATGTAAGTAATATGCTATCTTCTTTTGCGGGAGGTGTTATCTTTAATTTAGCCAATATATTATTGGTGGCTGCCATAGGTATTGCGGGAATGTCTGTTGCTTTTCCGGTTGGCATTGGCATCGCGTTGGTATTGGGTGTCATCGTAAATTACATTTCAAATCCACAGGGAAATCCTGTGTTGATATTTGGAGGTGTTGCTTTAATTACCGTGGCTATAATTCTCAATGCCAGGGCTTATCAAAAAATGCAAAACAAAGATTCGGCAAAGGTTTCAAAAAAAGGATTGATCTTATCGGTAGTAAGCGGGTGTTTGATGGGACTGTTTTACAGGTATGTCGCGGGTTCTATGGTTGGCAATTTCAATTTGCCTGAAGCCGGGAAACTGACTCCTTACACTGCACTGGTAATTTTTGCTGTTGGTATTATGATCAGTAGTTTTCTATTTAATTCCATACAGATGAGGCGTCCGTTTATCGGTACCGCTGTTTCATTTTCGGATTATTTTAAAGGCAAAACAAAAGACCATCTGATGGGTATTTTTGGTGGCTGCATATGGAGTGTAGGCATGTCGCTGAGCATTGTCGCTTCCGGGATAGCCGGCCCGGCAATCTCTTATGGATTGGGGCAAGGGGCCACTGTCATAGCGGCACTTTGGGGTATTTATGTATGGAAAGAATTTGATAAGGCAACATCCGCAACTAAATCACTATTGAATTTTATGCTGTTACTATATGTAGCCGGGTTAGCATCGATTATATTATCTAAATAATTTTGTATAAAACCGGTGAAAAATGTATAAAAAGAAAAAATAAAGTAAGATCATAAATAAATTCTAAACTTCTATTAAAAGTATTATTCCGCTTTTGCCATATCAACTATTATGAAAAAAGAAACCGGGCGCCGTTCATTTATTAAGAATTTCGGTTTGGGAAGTGTCAGTGCTGCCGTGCTTCCTTTTGAACTTGCTACGGTCGGAAAATCCGGGTCGCCGGAAGCCACCACAAGTAAGGTCAAAAATTATGATAAAGCTTCCAGGAAATACAACCAGGCTTACACCGGTGAATATTTAACCAGGGTTGCTTTCCCAATGGGTGGCATAGGTGCGGGGATGATTTGTATAGAGGGTAGCGGTGCATTGTCACATGTTTCTATAAGAAACAAGCCGGAAATATTCAATGAACCGGGACTATTTGGGGCAATTGTTGTAAAAGGAATAAAGAATGGCGCAAAACTTTTAGAGGGCCCCGTACCCGACTGGAAAAAATTTGGATTGCACGATGCAGGTAACGGCCTCACCGGCGCTACTATTGGCTTGCCGCATTTTAGCAAGGCCAGCTTCCTGGCAAGATTTCCATTCAGCTATCTTGATATTGGCGATAGTGACCTGCCACTAAAAGTGTCTATAACAGGTTGGAGCCCGTTCATACCGGGAGATGATGATAATTCAAGTTTGCCTGTTGCGGCCATGGAATACAAATTTGTAAACATGGGCAACACTACTGTTGATGCCATTTTTTCGTTCAATGCAAAAAATTTCTTAAAAGTGGATGATGGCAGGAACAGTATAAGTCCTTTGCAAAATGGTTTTGTATTATCTGAAGAAGGGAATAAAGAAAATCCATTTAGAACGGATCTTGCTTTTTATACGGATGATGATGCAACCGTTGTAGATCACTGCTGGTTTCGTGGCGGCTGGTGGGACCCAATCACTATGGCCTGGAACACCGTTAAAAATGCGGAAACAAAGCCGGTGCCCCCTGTTCCATCAGGTGCCCCCGGTGCTTCTTTGTATGTTCCTTTTTCTATTGCTCCCCGAAAAGAAAAAACTATCAGGCTCATGATGGCATGGTATACCCCCGACTCGCAGCAGAGTTATGGCACGATGGGAAAAAGAAAAGATAACTGTGATCCCAAAAGTGGCTGTTGTAATTCACCCTCGGACATTGGTCTTGATAAATATGATAAAGATTTCGATGGTAAATATTACAAGCCATGGTACAGCAGCCGTTTCAGCAGCGTACAGGAAGTAGCCTCTTACTGGAAGAAAGAATACGATGTGCTGAAGCAACAATCCATTTTATTTAAAGACGCTTTTTATACCAGTACGTTACCGCCTGAAGTGATAGAAGCAGTTGCCTCTAATCTTACTATTTTAAAATCGCCAACGGTTATGCGTCAGTATGATGGTCGCTTGTGGAATTTTGAAGGGTGTGGCGATGGCGGAGGTTGTTGTCATGGTTCCTGCACCCATGTATGGAACTATGCGCAGGCGATTGCCCATTTGTTTCCTGCGCTGGAGAGAAGTTTACGGGCTACGGAATTTTGTGAAAACCAAAGCGCAGAAGGTCACCAGACGTTTAGGGCAACCTTACCCATAGAACCGAACGTGCATGATTTTCACGCCGCCGCCGACGGGCAGTTGGGTGGCATTATGAAAGTTTACCGTGAATGGCGCATCAGCGGCGACAAATCGTGGTTGCAAAAAATATATCCCATGGTAAAGACCAGCATGGATTATTGCATTCATACGTGGGACCCACGCAATAAGGGGGTGATTGAAGAGCCGCACCACAATACATATGATATCGAATTCTGGGGCGCGGATGGCATGCATTGCAGCTTTTATGTAGGTGCGTTGAACGCCATGGTGGCTATGGGGGCTTATTTAGATAAAGACGTTCAACAATATAAAACGTTAGCTGACCGCGGAAGAAATATTATGGAAACAGAATTGTATGATGGCGAATATTTTATTCAGAAAATACAGTTCAGGGGATTGAATGCAAAAGATCCCACTACGGAGCAATCTTACGGTGGCGAATACTCGAAGGAAGCAAAAGAATTGCTACAGAAGGAAGGCCCCAAATATCAATATGGCACAGGATGTTTATCAGATGGCGTTTTGGGCGCATGGATCGCACGAATGTGTTACTTAGACGATCCGTTAAATACCGAAAAAGTTAAGAACCATTTAAAGGCTGTCCATAAGTATAACCTGAAAGAAAATCTTAGCGAGCACGCCAATCCCCAACGGCCGGCCTATGCACTGGGTGATGAAGGCGGCTTATTGTTATGCACATGGCCTAAGGGAGGAAAACTTTCTTTACCCTTTGTGTATAGCGATGAGGTATGGACTGGCATTGAGCACCAGGTAGCATCTCACCTAATGCTGATGGGATTTGTAAAAGAAGGAACAGATATTGTTCGTGCTTCCCGAAACAGGTATGACGGCCGCATCCGGAATCCTTTTAATGAATATGAATGTGGACATTGGTACGCAAGGGCATTATCAAGTTATGGCTACCTGCAGGCATTGACAGGTGTTCGGTATGATGCAGTAGAAAAAGCGTTATATATAGATTCAAAGATTGGAGACTTCACCAGTTTTCTTTGCGCAGAAACCGGCTTTGGAACCGTGTCACTGAAAGGAACAAAGCCTTCTGTGAGCATTGCGTATGGGAAAATTGATATTCAGCAGGTAATTGTTTCCGGTAAAAGTGCTGCACTTATCTAAACCAAAATTGATTTAATATGCAAATAGAAAATAATAATGTTGTGTCATTAAGATATGTAATGAGGAATGCAACGGGCGAGGTAATGGAAGACAATACGTCGGGTGCGCCATTCGAATACCTGCACGGAAACGGCAATCTTCTGTCTTTATTAGAAACAGCAATTGCTGGCCTTTCAGCAGGTGATAAAAAAAATATTTCTTTTGCAGATAAACAATTAGGAAGCGTTTTTTATTTTGATGTT
>JBDTOV010000096.1:0-19671 GCA_039933035.1 Ginsengibacter sp.
TGGAATTATTTTCCATTATTTGAATCAAAACAAAATAGTGTTATCAACAAAAATGTTGGGCTTGTAGCAGGGCGGTTTGTAAACTCTATTGACACCGTGAGTGCGCCCGGAATTACAAAAACTATCCTGCTTAGTTCTTCTGCTAATTCAAGAACAATTGAAACCCCCGCATTGATCAGCGGGGAAGAAAACCGGAATGCTCCTGAAGATGCAGCTTTTAAAAATAAAGGTATAGCAGCGGGCGTGCTGCTGGAAGGCAAGTTTAGTTCCTTATTTACAAACAGGGTTGGCCAGCAAACAATAGACTCGTTGGAGCAAATGGGTACTCCTTTTTTAACGCAATGTGTCAACGACAATAAAATGATTGTTGTTGCTGATGGTGATATCGTTTTAAATGGAGTGGCGCAGGGTAAGCCATTGCCCATGGGTGTAAATTTGTATACGGTTGAAACGCAATACGAGTACCAGTTTGCCAATAAGGAGTTTGTGGAAAACTGCCTTGAATATCTTATCAATAATGCAGGTCTCAGTGAAGCAAGAGCCAAGGACTATACACTGCGCCTGCTCGATCCTAAAAAAGTTACTGATCAAAAAACAAACTGGCAAATAGTAAATCTTGCATTGCCCGTTTTACTCATCATTATTTCCGGGATAATGTACCAGTGGTTACGCAAAAAGAAATATAGTTCCTGGTAAAGTACAACTAAAAGCCTTTTTGGCTTTAGCTGCCGCCGAACATATCTTTGCTTCAATACTGTATTCATGAATGCAACCGAATGGACTTATACGATTTTTGGGATTGTAATTGTACTGGCATTGATCTTTGATCTTGGATTGCTGAGCAAAAAATCAAAAGAGGTTTCAATAAAACAGGCATTGCTGCAAACTATTTTTTGGGTCAGTATCGGGGTGCTTTTTTTTTTATTTGTGTGGTTTGAAGACGGTCAAACACAGGCATTGGAATACATAAGCGCTTACCTGATGGAATGGGCGTTAAGTGTCGATAATATTTTTGTATTCATTCTCATATTTTCCTATTTCGGCATTGCCGATAAAAATGCCAACCGCGTACTCTTGTTGGGAATACTGCTCGCGATTATTTTAAGGATCATTTTTATTACTGTGGGCTTAGCAATCGTCCAAAGGTTTTCATGGGTGCTGTATATCTTTGGAGGGTTTCTTGTTTATACCGGGATAAAAATGTTTATGGTTAATGAGGAGAAAGAGTTTGATCCCGAGAAAAATGTTGTGTACCGATTTTTGAAAAAGATTGTTCCGCTTACCCATGATTATAGCGAAGGAAAATTTACTAAAATAATCAATGGAAAAAAACATTTTACCATGCTCTTTGTGGTACTGATACTACTGGCTACAACAGACATTGTTTTCGCATTAGATTCTATCCCGGCTGTATTTGCCATTACGCAAACAAAAATGATTATCTATACCTCAAATATCTTTGCGGTGCTGGGTTTGCGTTCTTTATTTTTTTTATTAAAAGGCGCGGTTAATAAGTTCAGATACCTCCAGGAAGGGATTGCTATTGTGTTGATATTTATTGGCATAAAAATGTTGATTGAATACTTTACTATTCATTTGCCGGTATGGATATCCCTGCTTGTTATTGTAGCCTGTATCCTGGGAGCTGTTTTATTTTCCATTTACAAAACCAAACAGCAAAAACATCCCAAAAACAATTCTGGAATGCATAAAAATAAAGAATGAATTGAATGGAACAATAAACTATACGATCGTTCAAATTGCGAAATTTACCGGGGGAATACTGGTAAATCATAATACCGTTTTGCCGTCGCCTGCCCATATTTCTCTTGACAGCAGGAAAATTATTTCTCCCGGGGATACCATTTTTTTTGCCATAAAGACATTACAGCATGATGGTTCTGAATTTATTGAAGCGCTGTATGCAAGAGGAGTCAGGAATTTTATTACCGGTGACAAAAATTTTGATGTAAAGAAAGTTGCGTTGGCAAATGTAATCACAGTTAAAAACAGCCTGTTGGCCCTCCAATTGCTCGCTGCACATCACCGCGCCCGATTCACCCGGCTTCCCGTAATTGGAATTACCGGGAGCAATGGAAAAACGGTCGTGAAAGAATGGCTCAATCAGTTACTGGAGCCGGATTTTACTATTGTGAAAAGTCCTAAAAGTTATAACTCCCAAATTGGTGTTCCTTTGAGTGTTTTGAATATAAATTCAACCCACAACCTCGCCATTTTTGAAGCTGGTATTTCCCGGCGCGGCGAAATGGAAAGATTGGAAAAAATAATGAAACCAACCATTGGAATACTTACCAATATTGGAAATGCGCACGATGAAGGATTTGAAAATAACTTTCAAAAAACCAATGAGAAACTACAACTGTTTGTTCACACAAAGCAATTGATTTTTTGTACCGATAATCTAGAAATAAAGGATGCCGTTGTTTCCTTTCAAAAAAGAAACAGCAAAAAAAACGCCAGTATTGAATTATTTGCATGGGGTAAAAATAGCAGTAACAAGCTGCGAATTGTTTCTATAAATAAAAATGAAACACACACAAAAATTAATGCCGTTTATGAAAAGAAAGATATTTCTGTATCCATTCCCTTTTTTGATGACGCCTCTGTTGAAAATGCGATCAATTGCTGGTGTGTTCTTTTATTATTAAAAAAAGATGACACAGCATCCGGGGAAAGATTTGACTTACTGTATCCCATTGCCATGCGGCTGGAACTGAAACAGGGGATAAATAACTGCGCGATCATAAACGATAGCTATAGCAATGACGCTCTTTCCCTGGCAATTGCCCTAAATTTTTTGGAACAACAAAAGCAACATAAAAATCGTACGGTTATTTTATCGGATATTTTACAAACCGGGAAAAACCCAATTGAATTGTACAGGGAAGTAGCTGATCTTTTACGGCATAAGAAAATTACCCGGCTGATAGGAATTGGCCCGGACATTTCTTCTCAACAGGACACGTTTTTATTTTTAAAAGAGAAGAATTTCTTTCTAAGTGTTGATGCGTTTTTAGGAAGTATTGGCGGTTTGAATTTTCATGATGAAACAGTTTTGATAAAGGGCGCACGCAGTTTTGGTTTCGAACATATTAGCAACAGGCTTGAACAGAAAGCTCACCAGACAATACTTTCAATAAACCTGGATGCCATTGTTCATAATTTAAAACAATACCGGTCGCTGCTAAAACCCGGAACAAAAATTATGGCGATGGTGAAAGCTTTCAGTTATGGAAGTGGAAGTTTTGAGATTGCCTCTGTGTTGGAATATAATAAAGTGGATTATCTCGCGGTGGCGTATGCCGATGAAGGTGTTGAATTGCGTAAAGCGGGCATTACTTTGCCGGTGATGGTTATGAATGCGGAAACGAACACTTTTGAATATCTTGTGAATAATGCCCTCGAGCCGGAAATATTTTCATTTGGTATATTAAACGAGTTTGGAAATTTTTTGAAATCTTCGGGAATAAATTATTACCCCGTCCACATCAAAATAGATACCGGCATGCACCGGCTTGGTTTTACAGTCGATGATATGGATGCTTTAGGTAAGTTGCTTCACGGAAATACATTGATAAAAATTGAAACGGTATTTACGCACCTCGTCGCCGGTGAAAATGAAAAGGAAGATGCCTTCACTTTACAACAGGCAAATATCTTTGGAAATTGTTGTGAGGAAATTGAACGCAGTTTGGGCTATTCGTTTATAAGACATATGGCTAATACGGCTGGTATCAGCCGTCATCCGAAATTGCAAATGGATATGGTGCGGCTTGGGATTGGTCTTTATGGGATTGACAGTAATAAAATGATGCAGCGGGAATTAAACAACGTGACCACGCTTACCAGCACTATTTCACAAATAAAACATGTAAGCGCCGGTGATACAGTTGGCTACGGCAGAAATGCAAGATTGCAAAGAGATAGCAAGATTGCTACGGTGCGTATTGGCTATGCAGATGGTTATCCGCGAAGCCTGGGTAACGGAGTGGGTAGAATGATGCTGCACGATACATTAGTGCCTGTTGTTGGAAATGTGTGTATGGATATGACGATGCTTGACGTTACTGATCTTGAAACTGCCCGGGATGGCGATGAGGTAATTGTTTTTGGCGCTGCGTTACCTTTATATACACTGGCCGAATGGGCACAGACGATACCTTACGAAATAATGACGGGAATTTCCCAAAGGGTAAAAAGAGTGTATTATGAAGAATGAATTTTCTTTGTTGTTTTGTAAGGAAGGAATTAATTTTCGACATACAGACTAATATCTCTTTGCTAATAATTAACGTATCAGAATAAAAGCCTTCTTCAATTTTGCTATCTTTACTCCTTAAATTCATTATGTGAAAGGAAGAAATGTTTTTTTGGTTATCTGCCTTATTGTAATAGCAGACCAGGCTTTGAAAATTTATGTAAAAACACACTACCATGCGGGGGAATCACATGCAGTTGCAGGCAATTGGTTTAGGTTGTACTTTATTGAAAACGAAGGAATGGCATATGGATGGAAGTTTGGAGGAGAGTGGGGAAAAATCTTGTTGACCTTATTCAGGCTCGCTGCCGTGATTTTTGGAGTTTTTTACATTAAAAAAATCATAAAGCAGAAATATCACCCAGGATTTATTATTTGCGCGGCGCTTATATTTTCCGGGGCACTGGGGAACTTAATTGACAGCATGTTTTACGGCCTCATCTTCGAAGATAGCAGCCCGCTGGCTTATAATGTGGCAAAAATTTTTCCTGCTCATGGTTATGCAAGCTTTTTACATGGTAAAGTAGTGGATATGTTGTATTTCCCAATAATTAGAAATACGCACTTCCCGGCGTGGATACCCTTTTGGGGTGGGGAAGACTTTGAATTTTTTCGTCCCATATTCAATCTTTCAGATGCTGCAATTTCATCGGGTATTATCACAATACTTGTGTTCCAAAAACGTTTTTTCAAAAACAACCTGGAGCATGCTCATTCCAAAAGCGTTGAAACCGAAACTTTGGTTAATGATGAAATGCAGGTTTCATAGCAACCCCCGATGAAAAACTATTAATTTTAAATTCGTACAATGAAACGCATAAAACTAACATTTTGCCTTATAATGGCCGTGGTATTGCTTAATGCATGCACGAAAGAGTATAGCCTTGAAACCGGTGGCCTGACTGCTCCCACGGGCACCTGGCAATTTAATGACAGCCTTGCACTATTCGCAGGTAACATGGACAGTGCTTATATCGATTTCTCTTCGGCTAATAACACGAAAGAGTTACAGCTTATTGGAACTTCTCTTGATGGCTCTCAAAATTTTCACATGCACTTATTTGCAGATGCTTTTAAAACGGGTACCTACAAAGCCTCACTATTTCAATCCTCTTTTGAATATACAACCACGGCTAAAACACTTTACCAGGCAGATCAATTCGTGGGAGAATTTACAGTTACTATTACTTCTTATGGGAGTAACCTGGTAGCCGGAACTTTTTCAGGTTCAGTAATTGATTCAGCTAATAAAATTAAACAAATAACCCTCGGTAAATTTACCTCAACTTTCAGCCCAAATGGAAATACCGGCAATGTTTCTGCCGGGGTGCTCGGGGATAGTTCAGGTAATTGCAAACCAGTTACACTGGCTGGAACCTATACCCAGGGAATTGCATTAACTGCCGCTAATACCGCACAGGTTCAGGTGACTGTTGCATCGGTGGGTACTTATTCAATAGCCACTAATACCATTAATGGCGTCAATTTTTCAAAAACAGGAACATTTACATCCACGGGTGTTCAGACGATTTCGTTAACAGGCAGCGGCACACCTTTGAATGCGGGGTTGCAAAACTTTTCTGTCACGTTTGGAACAAGTGCCTGTAGTTTTGGTATAACTTTTTTGGCGGGTGTAATTCCTTCGGGCGACTATTTTCCACTTACATTAAATTCCAACTGGACTTATGATTTGCAGGGAGGAACTGCCGCAGACGCAGTGCATTCTGCCGTGATCAGCTATGCCCCCACATTTGGCGGTAATAGCTATACTACCATAGCAGCTTATGATGTGCCCCCAGCGCAGGCGTTTGATTCCGCTTATTATCGCAAGCCGGGAGGGGATTATTATCAGTATGCACTATTTTCTAATTCTATACCTTTCGATCAGGCTGTTGCGGGAGAATTTATATTTTTAAAAGACAATGTTCCTTCCGGAACTTCCTGGTCTTCCCCGGATATTAGTGGCACCGTTAATGGAGTACCCATCACCGCAACTATTCAAATGACAATAACGGCAAAATCAGTCCCCGTCACCATCGGTACGTTTACTTTTCCGGATGTTATTAAAGTCAAATACGAATATTTTATTAAGGGCAACCCGGTAGTATTACAGACGGCTGAACGTTGGTTTGCTAAAAATGACGGCGAAGTGTACAACAGTATTAGTGATGGTACCAGGACGAGTGCTTATAATATAAGTGCCTTTACGATCCTTTAATATAAAATGATAGACAAAAGCCTGGGGTAAAAATAATTCCCTGTTTTTTTATGCCTGGTTTAATGAAAGCGATAGAATACTACCACTCAGATCGGCCGCCAGGCTCCTGATTTCTATTACCGGTTTAGTTTTTTTGCACACAGGGTAAATAATTAATTGCTTGCCTTTTGAAATTACAAAGGATAAAATGATCACCTGATGCTTTTTCATTCGTATTGATTGCTTTGGTTGCAGGATAATTATATGTTCCCTACCATGTCCTTTGGCACTACCCATTCATCAAACTGTTCAGGAGTTACATAGCCCAGTTTTACCGCCATTTCTTTTAACGTTGAATTTTCTTTATGCGCCTTTTGAGCTATCTCGGCGGCTTTGTAGTAACCAATTTTTGTATTAAGCGCCGTAACGAGCATCAGCGAATTATCAACATGTTTTTTAATATTTTCTAAAACCGGCTCTATTCCCATTGCGCATTTCTCATTAAAACTGTTGCACCCGTCTCCAATTAGCCGGGCGGTATGTAGAAAATTATAAATCATTAATGGCTTAAAAACATTTAATTCGAAGTGACCGGTAGCGCCCCCGATGCTTATAGCCACATCGTTTCCCATAACCTGTGCGGCAATCATAGTCAGGGCCTCGCACTGGGTAGGATTTACTTTTCCGGGCATAATCGAAGAACCCGGCTCGTTATCGGGAATATGAATCTCCCCGATTCCGCTACGCGGGCCTGAAGATAGCATGCGGATATCGTTAGCAATTTTCATCAGGCTTACTGCAACTGTTTTTAATGCGCCATGAGATTCTACAAGGGCATCGTGAGCAGCGAGCGACTCAAATTTATTTTCCGCAGTTTGGAAGGGTAAGCCCGTAAGTTCTGCAATGGTTTCAGCCACATTTTTTGCATAGCCGGGCGGCGTATTTATCCCTGTTCCCACTGCGGTGCCACCCAGGGCAAGTTCGCTTAAATGCGGCAATGTATTTTTAACAGCTCTTAATCCATGTTCTAACTGTGATGCGTAGCCGCTGAATTCCTGGCCAAGGGTTAATGGTGTAGCATCCATAAAATGCGTGCGGCCAATTTTTACAATGTGCATGAATTCTTTTGCCTTGGCATCTAAAGTATTTTTGAGATTTTCAATCGCAGGCAGTGTAAGCTTTGTTAAGATTGTATAGGCCGCAATGTGCATGGCAGTAGGAAAAGTGTCATTGCTTGATTGTGATTTATTTACATCATCATTGGGATGCAGGACCTTTTCTTTGTCAGTAAGTTTACCACCGCTTAGTACGTGACCCCTGAAGGCAATTACCTCATTTACATTCATGTTGCTCTGGGTGCCGCTTCCTGTTTGCCATACCACCAGGGGAAATTCATTGTCTAATTTTCCCTCCCCGATCTCATCGCAAACTTTGCCTATCAGCCCGCATTTTTCTTTAGACAAAACGCCCGCGTCAAAGTTGGTAATGGCAGCGGCTTTTTTTAGATAGGCAAAGGCCTGTATAATTTCTTTTGGCATCCTGTTGATATCCTGTGCTATTTTGAAGTTCTCAATACTCCGTTGGGTCTGTGCTCCGTAATAGGCGCCGGCAGGTACTTTCACTTCTCCCATCGTGTCTTTTTCAATTCTGTATTCCATAATTTTCGTCTTTTTATTAGTCCCTGATTAAAAAATATACATCGGTTTATTTCAAAATATGAAGCCCGTTCGCGAATACATCGTCATATTTTTTTTTGATGTAGTAAGACCTTGTTTCTTCTGTATTTTATAATGAAAAAATTGATGAGTGTCGTGATGATTACAATCAATATTAAGTAGGTGGTAACAATAAAGCCGGAAGATAATTTACCATTCCATATTCCGTTTTGCTTCGTGTAATAAAAGCGGGCATCTTCCAGTATCGCCAAAGAAATAATGCCAGCCATAAAATAAAGGACGCTCCATAAAAAAAAGACTCCGTTTCCTGTGCGCCAATAAAAAATATTGGAAAGGAATAACAGAATTATAGAAAAAATGGAAACAATATTATACAACAAGTCATTGTTAAGATTAAATAAACGGACAACGGTAACAGGTGGGCCTGCATTCTGTAAAACAGTATGTGTATGAAAGATCCAGAATGCGGTAAATAAACTTACTATTGTAAAGAGCAAGAAAAAAATCCTGTCTATTATTGCCGTCTTCATTTTTTCAAAGTTACTCAACAATTTGCAATGGTGAATATTAATGATCAGCAGGAAAATATTTTACAAAAAAAATCCTGAACATTACTCAAATTAGTTTCCTGTAAATGCAGGGGTCCTTTTTTCAACGAATGCCGTTGTTCCTTCTTTCTTATCATTGGATGCAAAAACTGCCCCGAACAATTTTACTTCTTCGGCAAATCCATTTTTATCAAATTGGTAAAATGCATTTACAGCGGCTATTACTTTTGAAACAGCGCATGGGGATTTTGTAAGAATAACACTTAATATTTCCTTTGTTTTGGGAAGAAGATTTTCCGGTGACGTAACGTAATTTACCAGTCCGAGATGCCTGGCTTCTGCTGCATCTATCATGGCGCCGCTCATCATTAACTCCATTGCCTTTCCCTTGCCAACGAGCATGGGTAAACGCTGTGTACCGCCATAGCCGGGTATAAGGCCCAAATTCACTTCGGGTTGGCCAAATCTTGCATTGTCACTTGCTAACCGGAAGTGGCACGCCATAGCAAGTTCACATCCGCCACCCAAAGCAAATCCATTCACTGCCGCAATGATCGGCTTCGGACAATTTTCAATTTTAAAAAATATTTGCTGACCTCTTGCTGCTAAATCCCCTCCTTGTTCATCGCTCACTCCCATGAATTCGGTTATGTCTGCGCCGGCAACAAATGCCTTGGTTCCCTTGCCGGTTATAATGGCTGCCTTAATACCCGGGTCATCATAAATTGTTTGTACAGCCTGTTCTATTTCATCCAAAACCGTTTTGTTCAATGCATTTAATTTATCAGGCCGGTTGATGGTGATGATTATTATATTATTTTCAGTTATTGTGTCTAATGTTGAAAAATTCATAGCCTTATTTTTTATTTGTTAATTCCATCGAGAGTTGCAATATCCCAGGCGAATTTTTGCGTGTTGGGAGGGAATATAATTATATTAGTTTACGGTATACCCTGCCATTATTATAAACAAAAGCTTATGTTTTGAGCTCAGGAAAAAAACGTAAAAATTCGTCATTTAATATATCCATTTCCGAAAGCTATTTTTCTCCGGGATCTTTTTGGGAATGGAAAATTTGAGCCATTCTCTGCATCCTGTGCAAGTTCCAAAAGCTTTTTTCGATTATAGAATTGCGCGTTAATTGCAGGTGATACATTTCCTGTTCTTTAAAAGATTTGCCTATGCGAATCAAGGTACCCATCATATAAATTTAAAAATCCCGGTTTTCCCTAACCCAGTTTTTTATATAATTGGCTATCGTTGCCGTTGGCGTCCCGGGAGGAAATAATTTCCCCACACCCAGTTTATGTAAACTTTTCATATCATCTTCCGGGATAATACCGCCACCGGTCAACAGCACGTCATCCATTTTTTTTTCCTTAAGGAGTTGCAATATTTTTGGAAAAACCGTGTTGTGCGCCCCGGATAAGATACTTACACCAATAGCATCCACATCTTCCTGCAATGCGGTATTCACCACCATTTCAGGAGTTTGCCGCAAGCCGGTATAAATTACTTCCATACCAGCATCGCGAAGGGATGTGGCGATCACCTTGGCACCCCTGTCATGACCATCAAGCCCTACTTTTGCAACCAATACCCTTATGGGTCTTTGCTTTTCAGGATGATCACTTACCGGTGTATTTTTTTGCATCGCCATGATGTATAAAGATAAAGCGGATTTTCGCAGCAACCCCTTTCTTATTTTGCTTGCAGCAAAGACAAACTATGCACCATTCTTTCAATGGTTTCTTCTTTACCTAACAATGACGCCACCTCAAATACCCCCGGTCCATATTTGCCTCCTACCAGCATAATTCGTAAAGGCAACATCAACTCCCCGGGTTTTAACTGGTTTACAGAAGCAATTTCTTTAAAAGCGTTTTCCAATTCTGTCGCATTCCATATATCAGTGAACTGGCAGGTTCGTATTAGTTCATTAAAAAAAAGATTTTTATTTTGATTCCATTTGGATAAGATAGCAGCCGTGTCAATTTCACCCGGTTTTATAAAAAAGAATTCGGCCTGTTCTAAAAAATCTGTAAGTAAGGTACACCGGTCTTTTACGAGTTCAATTACCTGTCTAAGCTTTTCTTCGTTAGCAATTGTAATACCCTTCTTCGCGAATATTTCCTTAACAAGCGGTAACAGGTTGGATGCTGTTGATTTCTTAATCCATTCATGATTAAACCACTTTGCTTTTTCATAATCAAACTTCGCACCGCTTGAATGCACCCGTTCCATTGAAAATTTTTCGATTAATTCTTCAAGCGAGAATATTTCTTTCTCGGAGCCATCATTCCATCCAAGCACAGCCAGCATATTTATAAAAGCTTCCGGCAGGAAACCAAGTTCTTTAAACCCTTGCATAAGATCACCTGTTTTCGGGTCTTTCCATTGCATGGCAAAAACAGGAAAGCCAAGACGGTCGCCATCTCTTTTACTTAGTTTTCCATTACCATCCGGTTTTAAAATTAATGGCAGATGCGCCCATTCGGGCATGTGATTTTTCCAACCAAGATATTTCCACAAAAGGACATGCACAGGAGCGCTGGGCAACCATTCTTCTCCACGGAAAGCGTGGGTTATTTTCATTAAATAGTCATCTACCACCACGGCAAGATGATACGTGGGCATGCCATCTGCTTTTAATAATACTTTATCATCAACCCCATTGGTATCCATCTCAATGTCGCCACGTATCATGTCTTTGAAATAAACAAATTCATTTGGTTCAATTTTTATACGGATAACGTGTGGAAAATTTATTTTTAATAATGCTTTCGTTTCTTCAGCAGAAAGGGAAAGTGAATTACGCATATCATTTCTCACATGAAAGCTATACTGAAGATTACTTTTTCCTTCTGATTTTAATTTTTCCCTCAAAGATTCAATTTCTTCAGGTGTGTCAAAAGCATAGTATGCGTGACCTTTTTTTACCAGTTCTTCGGCATAATTTCTATAAAAATTTTTTCGTTCACTCTGACGGTAGGGAGCATAATCTCCTTCATGGTGAGGGCCTTCACCGGGTAGTATCCCACACCAGGTAAGGCAATCAATAATATACTGCTCCGCGCCTGGCACAAACCTGTTTTGATCTGTGTCTTCAATTCTGAGCACAAAATCACCATTGTGTTTTTTTGCAAATAAATAGTTATACAAAGCTGTGCGCACACCGCCCAAATGTAATCCGCCTGTGGGGCTCGGCGCAAATCGTACTCTTACCTTTTTCATGGCATAAAGATAAAGAGGAGATATAACTTATATGAAATTGAGGATGAAAATAAAAAAGCCACAGCAGATTCTGTGGCTTTATATTTATTTGAAAATTTTATTTATTAGTGTCGTGTCATATATACTATGACGCATAATTTTTGCACCTTGTGCGAAAAAGATGAAAAAGTACAAGGTTACCTTAACTCAAAAGGAAAGAGAAGAATTGCTTTCCATTACAAAGGGAGGAATGCATAGCTCTAAAAAAGTAATTCATTCTCTAATATTATTAAACTGTGATGAGGGAAAATTTTCTGAGAAAGTAAATAATGAAGATGTGGCCAGGGTTCTTAAAATCGGTTCACGTACGATAGACCGGTTAAAAAAGAAATTTGTTGAAGAAGGTTTTGAATCTGCATTGGAGAAAAGACCGACTACAAAGGTATATAAGCGTAAGGCAGATGGAGATGTTGAAGCGCATTTAGTAGCTCTTAGCTGTAGCAAAGCACCTAAAGGATTTACAAGATGGTCGCTGCGATTGCTTGCTGATAAGATGATTGAATTAGAATACGTTGACGATATTTCTTATGAAACGGTAAGACGTGTTCTAAAAAAACGAACTTAAGCCCTGGAAAGTAAAAGGTTGGATTGTTCCGCCTTTCGCTAGGAAAATGCAATTGTAACGGGGTCTCTAATTCGATTTACTGTCATAAAATTGTAAATTATTGTACCAGGATCAAAATCCGATTTGGAATATTTCCAATACTTTTTAGAGAATCAAATCAAATGGATGTGGAGGGATAGAATACGTTTTTTTAGGAATAAAATGAATTGAGATTGCCAGGGATTTAAAGTTTGATTTTCTTAAATATCATAAAGGTTTAATGAAATTTATTTTTGTTTGAACTGGCTATATTTATCTAAAAAGATACCCTAGTGTAATTGCCACTAAGTTATTAAGACTATGTACCAGGATACCTGTTTTTAATCCCCATTTCAATCTAAGGTAGCTAAGTACCAGGCCGGCAAAAAACTGCGGTAACACTAAAAAAATAACAAAGACGGAATGTTGGTGACAAATGTCAAAATTGGAAACATGAACCAGGGCAAAAGTCAGCACTGAAACATAAAAAAAAGCCGGGAAATATTTCGTTACCAAAAACGATATCTTTTTTTTAAACAGGATATTGTGTTCATATAAAATACCTATCAAAAAGAGGGATACTATCAAAAGCAAAACGTATACAATTATTTGCAATAGCTCAAAACCATACAATACCTGGCCAATAATTAACAGGTTTATAAAAAGGTAAATAATGTTTCCCCATACACTATTTAAGTAATATCGACCAATCAGTTCTTCCATTATTGGCGCTATTACGCCGCCCACGAATAAAGCATATAAAATACCATGCGTCAACATTCTATCAATTAATGTATTATCCTTATAGCAGAAATACTTTACGATTACCGGCATGCTACCAACTAAAGCCAACAGAACCCCTGCGCCAATCCCAAGGGCTGCAAAGTATAAACATCTTACTATTGAAATTTTACCAGCAGGGTTTATTACCAGGAAAGGATTTACAATAAATTTAAAAAACTGCCCGAATTCCTTAATCATATTTTTCATAAACATTTTTACATATTGTTATCGGGAAAGACTTATCAACCAATAAGGTCTTTAATTGTATACCTGCGGGATTCTTTATCCAGTGGCCGTTCAAATATTTTTTATAAGAAAGTCACACTGGCAAAAATGGCAACGTATTTTTATGATTTATTGATAAAAAATATAATGGGAATAAAATTGTATATTGTTACGATAGAAACGAAATCTGATTTGGAATATTTCCACCCCATTTAAGAGTATTTAAATTAGATCTATGCACGGCGATAGAATAAGATTTTTCCGGAAACAAAAAGGATTAAGCCAATCAGCCATGGCGGCACAGTTGTTTATAGCTCCGGCAACTTATAGCAAAATAGAAACCAGCAGGACTTCCCTGGTTGTGGATATGCTAAAAAAAATTGCCACTGTGCTTGATGTGTCGCCCCTGGCAATATTGAACGAAGACCCCATAGTAGTAAAATATAGTGGTGGCCCTGATAGTAATGGCACAATAACCAGCCGTATTGATGCAGAAACCGTTTTTCATTATTCAAAAGAATTAGTGGATTCTATAATTGCCGCAAAAGATTTGGAAATAGCTACTTTAAAACAATCTCTTGAAAACCGGCAGAAACTGATACAACAGCAATCATCTATAATTGAGAAAATGATTAACGGCAAATAACCTTAGTGCTGTACTTAGAACTTTCAAAATAAACAAACCCATATTTCGCTATCCGTAACAACATACAATAATTAAAGAGTTGCTGTTCTTCTATGATGAAAAAAAGCTGCATCGTAGCGGGACAGCATATCACATGAATTGAGGTTACTTCGGGTAACCGGGAAGAAAAAAATGTCTGCACCACGGATTTAAGAGATTGACTAATTCGCCAGGGAGAAACCGTACGTTCAATAAACCAGTTAATCTTAAGTTCAGATATTGCAGCAAAAAAGATCTGAATCCCCATGCTGTGCCTGGTAAATTCAAATTAAACGAACCCCTGTTTCACTATCCCTTCCAACATAAAATAATTACAGAGTTGCTGTGCTTAATTGGCAAATGAGGACACCGCAGCACATGAATAGATGTTACTTCGGGTAGCCGGGGGCTCTCATAATTATAACATATCTATTGACCAAATAAAGTCGAAATCAAATAATCTTTTTGCTTCATCAAATCGAATTTTTGTATATCGTAGATGCGATTCAAAATATTCAACATCTTTTCTTAAAAAACGCCCTCCATAAGCCAGTAAATAAGCCTGATCACTATCATACCTTACAATCAAAATCGTCTTTGTTGAAAGGATACTGCTTCGTACGTTTTGGATTGTCGGTTGATTATATAGATCTTTTTGTTGAATTAATGCAAGAATTGGTCTTCCCAGGCTTAATTGAATTTTTATATCTTCAAACTTTGAAACTTTAAAAGATTTTATCTTATATAAAGAAGCTTCTTTATCCAGAGCATCCCAGGATTTTGGTGGAAGATCGGGGTTTATTTTTTCGGGAAACAATTTTGCATTTAGTTTATTCCAGGTACCTTTTTTTTGGGAAGAAGGTTTATAATCAGGCCAGGTATCATACAGCACGGCTCCATAATTTTCCGCAACGGAAATTAAATCTTGCAATCTATACCCTGTTCCATAAGGCCAGGTTTTCTTAACAACTTCCCTGGCTTTTACTTCCAGGTACTTGCGTGATAATTTTAGTTTCTTGCCTTTGCGTGCTATGCAACCTTCCATCGCGGCAATAACAGCCGCGACGTCAAAATGAATAGTTATCCCCGGATCCGGAACAAAAGAGAAAACAGAAGGACTGGCTTTTAATGCCCGCTTTACTTCAATTTTACTTAACAATTCAGCTACCTGTTTTATTATTCTTTCTATATCTGAATCAAAATATTCATGACTTAAATTTGTTGCCTGAAAGTCAGAGAAAGTTTTCAGGGAATTTGGTAAATGCTTTTTATCGGGCATCTTTGCTCCCCGCACCAAGACGGGAAGTATATTGATTTTGTTTTCCAAGGCAGCGTTTATTTCCATTCTAACGTAGTCATCATCATTTTTTAATCTTATTACTCCGGCATCATCAGCAGTATTGAGCCACGTGTTGCCAATTACTGCAATGAACAAGTCGCAGTCCTGTAATTTTTGCTGCAATATTTCAACAAAGTTTTCACCGGGTGTAATGGAAGCAACATCCATAAAGATCGTGTAGTTTTCAAAATTGTTACTGATAATATCATACAGGTGCCTTGCTTCACCGGAACTATCACTACGACGATAACTGATGAATATACTTCTCATTTTAGTATTAATTAACGATCAAACGATTGATAAGAAAAATACTGAAATTTATTTAATTATTCACAATAATATAATTAAAGAGCCGCTGTTCTTAGTATGCAAAAATGATATTCTTAATAAGAACATTTTTTTATTTTAGTAGCTATGAGTAAAGGAGGTTATAAAAACTTTTGACCAGGGTGGAATGTACTTTGTAAGTTTTGCAGTAGTAACAGGGTAGGCGCTCTTACAAAGAAATGCAGCGATATTTACAACAGTGTACAACATTATTATTATGAAGAAACCATGCGGGCTTTTAAATTTGAATTGTTGCTTTGGTGCCTGGTGTTTGTAAGCACTTATTTGCCAACCAGGGACAGTGCATCAAATGAGTTCATGTTAATAGGGTAGCCGGAAACTCCCATCCATTCATCAATAAATTTGCTGATGTGCAAAATCTTTTTCCCATATAGCGCAGCACGAGCCCCCTGGCGGGAGACCCGCCTGAAACACAAACTGTTTTGAATTTGATACCTTTATTTTATATTTCCAAACCATAAATCGCCGGGTTGGAAAAAGCAGCTACAATGAAAGATCTTTTACTGGACAAAGCAAACGATGCGCTTTTGGCAGCTAATTGGGAGGTTGCCAAAAACATTCTCGAAGATGCTTTGCAACACAATCAGTCTGCAGAAGTGTATGAAGCCATGGCAAAAGCATGCTGGTGGCTCAATGATGCCCCGGCACTATTTGAAAACAGGGCTAAGGCCTACCAGTTATTCTTAGAAAAAGATGACCGGTTGGGTGCCTCCCGGAATGCCTGTTGGCTGGGGGCAGATCACCTGGAGTTTAATAATGAATTTGCCGTGGCCAGCGGTTGGTTTCAAAGAGCTGAAAGCCTGGTAAAAGGACTTGAAAATACCCCGGAATACGCCCGCGTATTGATGCTAAAAGCACGAATTGCCTTTTTTGTTGCAAAAAAAAATGAGCAGGCTTTGCAAATGGCCAAAGAAAGCCTTGATCTCAGCAGGTCGCTCAACAATGTGGAAGGTGTAATGATTGCCGGAGCGTTCATCGGCTTTATATGGGTTACCGAAGGAAAGATTTTGGAGGGAATGCAATTGCTGGATGAAGCTACCCTGCTTGCGACAACGGCTACATCGGTTGACTATAATCTTATCACGGTTACCTGCTGCTTTTTAATTGATGCCTGTGGCCGGGTTCGCGACTATGAAAGAGCGGGCCAATGGTGTAAGCAGGTAAAAGAAATTTCCATAAAAAGGAACAACAAAGCCATGTTTGCTAATTGCCGCAACCTCTACGCTTCCTTACTTGTTTACCGGGGAGACTGGAAAGAAGCTGAAGAGGAATTAATAGCGGCAGCAAAAGAATTAAAAAAATACCGGCCTGTTACAGTGAGCAGTTCAACGGTGCGCCTTGCCGACCTCCGCCGCAGACAGGGCAAATGGAAAGAAGCGCATGCCTTATTTGATGACGTTCCTTCCCATAGCTTGAAGCCATTAAGCTGCGCTGCACTGGCATACGACCAGGGTGAATATGAAATGGCGGAAGGCCTTGCAGAAAGGCACTTTAGACAAATACCCCCGGATACCCCGATAGAAAGAGTTAGTGACCTTGAATTGTTGATTCGTATTTACATTAAGCGCAACAAACCGGAAGAGGCGCTGAACCTCCTGAACGAATTAAAAGCAACTTCCGGTTTGATTAATACCTTACCACTGAAGGCGGCCGCTTTAAGTGCTGAAGGAATTTTTGCTTATTCCACAAAAGATTATACGGCTGCGAGGCATTGTCTTGAAGATGCGGTTGATCTGTACGATAAGGTAGTATTGCCTTTTGAAGCCTCACGTTCCAGGTTGGTGCTGGCAGAAGTCTTAATGAATTTGCACCAACATTCGCAAGCTGAGTCAGAATTGGACAAGGCGATACAGGTGTTTGGGAAACTGGGCGCTAAAAAAGATCTTGCCAAAGCAAGGTATATTTTGAAAAACCTCTATAGTGAAAAAATGAAACCCGGCGCAGGAGATTACATTTATGAATTTACAGCACGAGAACTCGAAATATTAGGTTTAATTGCCAAAGGCAAGAGCAATGAAGAAATGGCCCAACAACTTTTTCTAAGTGTGCGAACTGTTGAAAAACACATCTCCAATCTTTACGAAAAAATGGGTGTCTCCGGAAAATCTGCAAGGCCTTTTATTGTTTCCTATGCCATCAGGCAAGGCCTGGTAGCCTCCTGAAGCTCACTCTTTTTGTATACAGGACACGAAAATTACGTGTATCCTTCGATAAATTACGTGTTACCCCTTATTTTTATTGTTGTTGCTTCCGCTATTTTTACACCTACCGTAAAAGACAATTTTTAACTAACGGGAAATAGTCTACAATTTTTGGTTTAATCATTTAAATATTATCCATCCTTTAAAATAATTCACAATGAAAAATGAAATCGCAACCGAAAATTACCCGGTAATAATTGTTGGTGCCGGCCAGGCCGGTCTGAGTATGGGATATCATCTATCACAAAAAGGAATTTCTTTTCTCATTCTTGAGGCTAACAAAAGAATCGGCGACGCATGGCGCAACCGGTGGGACACACTTCATCTTTTTACACCTGCGCAATATGATGGTTTAGCCGGAATGCCTTTCCCGGCAAAGAAGCATTCTTTTCCTTCAAAAGATGAATTTGCAGATTACCTGGAAAAATATGCCAGCCATTTCAAATTACCGGTAAGAACGAATACCTATGTAACCCGTTTGTCAAGGGAGGGAAAAGGATTTATTATCGAAGCCGGTGAGCAACAATTTAAAGCTGATAATGTGGTGGTAGCTATGAATGATTGCCAATACCAGCGGATACCTGCATTTGCAAAAGACCTGGACCCGGCCATCGTACAAATCTTTTCCAATAAATATAAGAATCCATCACAATTGCAGGATGGAAATGTTTTAGTAATAGGCGCCGGAAATTCAGGTTGCGAGATCGCACTGGAAGTTTCCAAAACGCACCGCACATGGCTTGCCGGCAGGGATACGGGGCATATTCCTTTCCATATTAAAAGTAAGGTGGGCCAGGTATTGGTACCGGTTGTTTTACGTTTCCTCTTCCACCGCATCTTTACCACCCATACGCCTATAGGCAGAAAAGTAAGATCAAAAGCGCTAACTACAGGAGGGCCGTTGATTCGTATAAAACCAAAAGAAATAACCGAAGCAGGTATCATACGTGTTCCAAAAGTAACGGGCGTTATTGAAGGATTGCCTGTCTTACAAAATAAAGAAGTGCCTGATGTAAAGAATATTATCTGGTGTACCGGTTATTATCCGGGGTTTTCCTGGATTGATCTTCCTGTATTTAAAAATGGACAGCCCATTCAAAAACGGGGGGTAGTAGCTGATGAGCCGGGCCTGTATTTCCTGGGCTTACATTTTTTGTACGCCATGTCTTCGGGGATGATCCACGGTGCGGAAAGAGACGCACAATATATTGCCAACGAAATTGGCAACAATAAACCATCTTTCACTTTAAGGAATACGAAGGTAGCAGAACAAGTGGCCTGAAGAAATTGCCAAACATGTAAGCCTGAATGGTACTCAAATATTCCGCAACAGTTAATGTGGGAAAAAAGAAATAGTCGTCGCCCGCCGCCATTACAAAATTTGTGTCTTCCCCCGGCTGTGCGTGGTAAATTCGAAATAAACGAACCCGTATTTCGCTTTTCGTAACAACATAAAATAGTTATACCGGCCGTCCGGATGGAAATGTGTAATGATGTTAATTTAAGCTAAAGCTCAAATGCTTTCTGCCACGAATTACACGAATTACACGAATTA
>JBDTOV010000097.1:0-19637 GCA_039933035.1 Ginsengibacter sp.
TACCTTTTCCATCATGATGTATGCGAAAGTAAGAAAAATTTCCTTGTACATTTTGAGTAAGATGGATAAATCCGGCACCGCTGTGCTTAATAATATTAGTTACCAGTTCCTGCAATACTCTAAAAACGAGAAGTTCCTGGTCTTCTCTCAATCTATCCCTGTTATCATGAAACCGGGCGCTGGCATTGATTACGCCTGAGCCATTTATTTTTTCAAAAAGATCTTTCATGGCAGACTCCAGCCCGAAATTTTTAAGCGTGGGTGGCATGAGGCTGTGAGAAATATTCCTGATGAGTTGGATACTGTCATCAATGATTTGCTTGGCGCTAAAAATTGACTGCAGTTGTACCGCCGGTTCCTGGTGAATCAGGTTCTCATTAAGGTAAAGCCTGGCGGTGGCCAGCAGGGGCCCGGCATCATCGTGCAGGTCGGCTGCTATACGCTGTCTTTCTTCTTCCTGGAAATTTATGGACGCCTTTAATAACATTTGCTGCTTATCTTCTTCCAGTTTCTGAAACTGTTTATTAAATTTAATTACACGGCGTTGATGAAATACTACAACAGATACCAGGGTAATGGCCATTACAAACATGCCAATGGTGCCGAATACAAGAATGTTCGATAAGCCAATAGTAGTTTCAGATGCCTGTAATAAAAACATGTAAATTTATCCGGTTAGTTATTTAGATTATAAGAAAGAAGATCGTCCCAGTCTTTATTTTTTTGTAATTGTTTGTTGACGGGTGCAGCTTTCATAAGCATAGCAACGGAGAGTAAAATATTTTTGAGAATATTAAATGTGGAATTAATGAAAGTATATTGTATTCTAAAAGATAAGTTTTGAATCATATTTTCCGTCATGATATATAGAAAAAATGTTCCTGATAGATATATTAGAAACGTAATAATGATCCAAAAATTTGATGTTGAATAAACGAATAGATTATTGGCTGCTTTTATTTGTACAGCCAGGTAGTATATGCAAAGCAGAATTATAAGGATGGATTCTATCCCTGAAGTGATGGAATCAAATGACCGCATTTGATTTAACAAGACAAAATCGGTAAAAGCAAATATGAAAAATAAGCCACAAATTGGGAAAATGACTTTTTTCATCCAGCCAGGTGGAATGGCATAGTAGTAAAAAAAACAAAAGAACGTAAATTCTGCTACAGTAAAGAGCGCGAAAAATATTATAAAATTTTCAAAATGAATTTCATGAAGGTAATAACTTAATGCTTCATTTATTATGCAATAAAGCATATAATAAAAAATTACCCTTAGTGACTTTTCACTATTATTTTTTTTAAATAATAGAAAAAACACTAAGGGTAATAAATGTGAGAAAACGCTTGAGTATCTTATAATGTCTATAATAGGAGGTCGGTTTAATACCAAATATACCTATCTATTTTATAAAATGGAAAAATTAAGCGTTTAATACTTCCAATAACCCTGCCTCATGTAGATCCCACCACATTGTTTTATCAGCAACAATTGCATCCTGCCTCACAATATCGCCGGTATTGGTAACTACAGAATATTCAAGGATATCTTTTCCTTCAGCGTCAACACCTGTGTAAACTAAATGTTCTTCATTCAGGTTAGTAAGGCATTTACGAAAGTTGATACCCACACAACCTGGCTGGGCGATAATTTGCTCGAGGATGTTACGGCCGATATAATAGCCTTCTGTTGCTTCAGGATTAGCTGCTTTAAAAGCATTTACTAATTTGCTACCTTCTGAAAGCCCGATGTTCTCACCGATTTCAGAGAGGGTCATTGTTTCTACTTGTGCATTTTGTGACATAGTTGTAAGTTTTTGTGGTTTTATAGATAAATTTGAATTGTAAACTTCACTAAAAACTAATTTGTACGCAACAGGTCATTTTGTGACTATTTCATCTTAAATTTGCTCAAATCCTTTAGGGACGGGTGTTTTAGCATGTTAGGACGCGTATATTTCGCGGCCAAAATGAGGTAAAAATACGTTCAAAAATAGTAAAATTACTATTCAAATTGTGCGATAAATACGGTAGTAAAAATACTGAAATGGGTTATCGTAAAAAATACAGGCAAATTGAATTTGCTTTTTCCGATTTCGAAATTGAGCAATAACGCAAATGTTTTTCGAACATGGAAGCCACCGGCATTTTTCGAAAGGATTGTGTTTTACCTGATATTTTTTTGACATGTAGTTTAACAGCCGGACAATTTGTTACCGCGTTTTACATGTCTCAATTAATAAGCCGCGAATAATATCAATGCATATTGTAGTTAGAAAAATGATGACTCTTTTTTAAATGTTATAAATACATTTTTTTGAGTGAAAGCGAAATGATCAGTAGTAAAGATGTCATTCCTAATGTAGTAAAATCACTACCGGTATTAATACGATCAAAAATTGAACTTTATGAAAAATAAATGAAGTTTTCTGAAATAGATTCAGGAACTCATCGTTATTGTTTTATATTTTTACCTTAATCACAAGTAAATAATCCATGTCTGTTAACAACATTATTAAAATTGCTATTGCCGACGACCACAAAATTTTTAGAGATGGAATAAAAATGGCCCTTTCACCACGGGAAAATTTGAAAATTATTTGGGAGGCTGAAGATGGGAAAGATCTTATGCACAAGATAAATATTAAAAAGCCAGATGTTTTATTAATGGATATCAGGATGCCGGAAATTGATGGTATCAATGCTATTGGAATGATTCGAAAAGAAAATGAAGATATAAAGATAATTGTGCTGACCATGTATGATGACCAGCAGATGATCAGTAAAATGATGGAAATGGGTGCTAATGCTTACTTAACAAAAACTACGGACCCTGATGAAATTTATGAGGCCATCGTTACTTGTATGAACGATGATTTTTATTTCAACCAGTTGGTAAATAATGCCGTTATGGGTAAGCTCATGCAAAAGAAAAATGTTAGACACCATTATGGCAATATTGTACCGATTACATTTAGTGAAAAAGAGTTGAAAATATTGCAATTACTTGGTGAAGACAAAACAACAGAAGAAATTTCAAAAGTTATTTTCCTGAGCCCCAGGACGATTGAAACTATTCGTCAGAATATGAAGAATAAAGTGGGAGCCAGAACCATTGGTGGTTTAATAATGTACGGAATGAGAAATAAAATGATTGAATAAAATGCTCGTACTTTCTGCTCTTACAAAGAATAATTTTCCTTGAGGTAGGTATATTATTTCAGGTGCGCGAGATAATAGTCGCTCATTAGCTTATGCAAATGTTGTTTGACCATCTCAAAATTATCAGTCTTAAGTACAATTACCGGCGCTAAAAAGTGCAATTCCATTTTTGATGGCCAAAAGAAAAACATTTTACCGGGGGGTAATATTTTTTTTGTATTGAATATTAATGCAGGTAAGATAGCTGTTTCGGTTTCAACAGCTAGTTTAAAGGCGCCATCATGAAATTCTTTTAATGGCATCGTTGTTTTATTCCTGGTTCCTTCAGGATATATGCACATATGCATTCCACTATTGAGAACTTCTTTCATTTTTCTGAAACTATTCTTCCGGCTGTTTTTATCATTCCTGTCAACTAATATGGCGCCTCTTTTATAGATAAGTCCAAAAATGGGAATTTTTGCCATTTCCACCTTGGCAATAGTTTTATTAGCACCGGGAATAAATGGGGTGCTAACAGGCACGTCCATTAAAGAGTTGTGATTGCAAACGACGATATAGTTTTCGCCCTTCGTAAAATTTTTTGATCCCCTGACTTGTAAACTACAGCCTGTTACAAAGAAAAAAAAGCGCATCCATATTTTTGAAGATTTACGAAAAATATAGGTTCGCTTCGGCTCTTTTACCAAACCAATAATCCACATCAGCAATGCGACTGGTAACATCGTAATAAAAAATATAATTAGCGCCCATGTTGCAAAAATCCTGGAAAAAATTTTTTTCAAATTTCCAATTATTTAGAATGGATAATTAAAGTTTCCAATCAACGGGTTCTTTGATTTGAATTGAAAGCAATTCATTTGTTTTGGAAAAATGCTTGCATCCGAAAAAACCTTTATCGGCACTAAAAGGGGATGGATGTGCTGCCTTAAGTACATGATGTCTTGTTTCATCAACCAGGGATTGTTTATCCTGTGCAAACTTCCCCCATAGCAAAAAAACAACTCCCGCCTGTAGTACCGAAATTTTTGAGATGACCGCATCTGTAAATTGAAGCCATCCTGTTTTACTATGACTGCCGGGCTCATTTTGTCGCACTGTTAAAGATGTGTTTAATAGCAGTACGCCTTGTGTAGCCCATTTTTCGAGATTTCCATTTGGCGAAGGAGCTATGCCAAGGTCACCCTCCAGTTCTTTAAAGATATTAACCAGGGACGGAGGTTTTGGAATACCTTCGGGAACAGAAAAGCTCAGACCATGCGCCTGGCCTTTGTTATGATAGGGATCCTGCCCCAGTAACACAACCTTTACTTTTGAAAATGGGGTTTTATTAAATGCATTAAAGATTAATTGCCCCGGCGGGTAAATAATTTTCCCGGCGGATTTTTCAGCCCTAAGGAGCGTGGTAATTTGTTGGAAATAGCTTTTATCAAATTCTTCTTTTAAAATTTTTTTCCAGCTTTCTTCAATCTGAACATCCATCATATTGTTTTTATAATTCTCCCGGAATAATTTTTGTCAAAAAAAAGAAGAGTGACCCCGACACGATTCGAACGTGTGACCCACAGCTTAGAAGGCTGTTGCTCTATCCACTGAGCTACGGGGCCAATTTCGGCAAATATAGTTTAATTCAAAACTTCACTGCAAATATAGAACACAGTTTATTTTAACAAGTAATCGGTTGCGGATTCCGGTAAAATCGTCAGGTTTTCTGTTCCATCTCCATTATCTTTTCAAACAGCCTTTCATACTCTTCATTGGCCTTTTGCAGTTGATCTGATTTTTGACGATGCCGGTTTTCGGCATCCAGGAATTTTTGTTTTTCAAGATAAATATCGGGTAATGCCAATGCAGACTCAAGAGATAATTTTTCTTTGCTTAGCTTCGAAATTTTATCTTCAAGCTGCTGGAAATTTTTTTGCGCCTGCAGTAAATCCCGCTGAAGTCCCTTATTCTGCTGTGAAGCATTATTATTTGATTTTTTTTCCGCAGGTTCAGCAACTTTTTTATCCACCAATACTTCTTTCTTTTTTAAAGATTCATTCCCGGCCAATTTTCTTTCCTGCTTCCAGCGTTCCCACTCATCGTAAGTTCCCACAAATTCTCTTATTTTGTAATCTTCAATTTCCCATATCTTATTGGCAGTCTGGTTGACAAAGTACCTGTCATGGCTCACTAAAATATAACTGCCTTCATATTTATTTAACGCTTCAATCAGTAAGTCAACAGAATGTATATCGAGATGATTAGTAGGTTCATCAAGCAGCAAAAAATTCGCTTTGCTTACAATTGTTTTGGCAAGCGCTACTCTTGCTTTTTCACCTCCGCTCAATACTTTAATTTTTTTCTCCACATCATCACCACTGAATAAAAAACATCCGAGTAAGGTCCTGAGTTCAAGCTCCGTTTTACCGCTCCCACTTTCTTTCATTTCATCCAACACTGTATTGTTGATATCCAATGCCTCGAGCTGGTGCTGGGCGTAGAAGGCATCTTTCACATTATGGCCTTCAATTCTTTCGCCTTCAAATGTTTCAACACCGGCAACCATTCGAAGCAATGTTGATTTACCTTTTCCGTTCGCGCCAATTAATCCTATCTTATCGCCCCTGCTTATTTCAGCTTTGGCATGTTCTACTATTTTTACATTTCCAAAATGTTTGGATACGTTGGTTAATGTACATAATACCCGGCCAGGAGTAACCCCAACCGTGAAATTGATGCGCATATTGGGTCTTTCCAGGTCGGTATTTTCTATGCGATCTATTTTATCAAGACGCTTCATGATACTTTGCGCCTGCGCTGCTTTTGAAGCTTTTGCCTTGAAGCGTTCTACAAATTTTTCTTGTTGCCTGATGTAATCCTGCTGATTTTCATATGCTCTTTTTTGTAGTTCAATCCTTTGCATTTTTTCCTGCAGGTAATAAGAATAATTTCCTGTATAAAAATGAAGTTGTTGCTGGTACAGCTCAACTATTTTGGTGACCATCCGATCAAGAAAATACCGGTCATGAGAAACAATGACAACTGAGCCGCGGTAATGTTGCAAATATTTTTCCAGCCATTCAATAGAAGGCAGATCCAAATGATTGGTAGGTTCATCGAGTAATAAAACGTCTGGATTCATAAGAATCATTTTCGCAAGAAGAACACGCATACGCCAGCCTCCGCTAAACTCTTTGTAAGGCCGCTGCAGATCTGCATTAGGGAATCCCAACCCCTGTAATATTTCCTCCGTCTTATGATGGATGTTGTATCCGCCTAATATTTCAAGTTCGTGTAATTTGTCTGCATACAGGTGCGCCAATGCTTCATCAGAATTTTTTTCTAATTCATGGCCTATCTTTTCGATTTCTTTTTCTAAAATCATTACTTCTTCAAATGCGCCGAGTGCCACCTGTAATATGGAATCTTCTGTATCGAAACTCAACAGGTCCTGGTGTAAAAAACCTATCGTGGTTTCCTTGCCTTTTTCCACAGAGCCTGAAGATGGCAGGTACTGGCCGGTAAACACTTTTAGCAATGTTGATTTGCCGGTCCCGTTGTACCCTATCAATCCAATTCTTTCATTCGGCTGGATATGCCAGGTGGCATCTTCCACTATAACTCTCGCCCCAAATTCAAACGTAACATTTTGTAACCCTAATAGCATATTATTTTTATAAGCGTGCAAAATTAAGTTCTATTTGGCGTAAATGATCAATGCCGGTTTTTAGCTTCGGTATATGTGCTACCTTCACCCAAATTTTAACAGGAATGAAGAGACTTTTGGCAATTATTTTTTTGGCGGCGGTTTTATATGGGGCCTACTGGTTTTTTTTCAAAAAAGATACCAGTCCTTCAACACCTAAACCGGAAGCGATAAAGATTAACAAACATTCTGACGAATTTAACCGGGGAGTGACCGGGGCAGTAAATGGTTATCTTAATATGAAAAATTCTTTTGTAGATACAGATACTACCGGTATAAAAATGCAAAGTCAAAAATTTATAACCAGTATGGACAGTTTGCGATTGGATGAGCTACAAAAAGATGATTCGCAGATCTTAATGGCGGCGCAACAGGAGGTAAGTGATATAAAAGCTAATGCTGAAGCAATTTTGCTGGAAAATCAACTGACAGAAATGCGCCAGGATTTCCGGATGGTTTCTGAAAATTTATATCCTTTTCTGAAAACGATAGGATATGAAGGCCCAAAATTATATTGGCAAAATTCACCGAACGCTTTTGGTGAAAATAAAGAAGGAAACTGGATCAGCAATACCCCGGAAATAGTAAACCCCTATCTCGGTAAATATAATTCAGCATACAAGTCCAGCGGGGAAACAAAAGATTCTCTGCAATAATTTTTTTTAATCTACCTTTTGAAAGTGAAAAAGTTAATCGCTGTTTCTTTTTTTGTAATCCCCTTATTTGCTTTTTGTCAAAATAAATTTACCCTCAGCGGCTATGTTAAAGACTCCCTTTCCGGCGAAACGTTAATAGGTTCCACCGTTTCAATACTGGGGAAATCAAAAGGTATTACTTCCAATCAATTTGGTTTTTACTCAATCACGCTTCCCCGGGGTTCCTATGATTTTATATGCACGTACGTTGGCTACGTTCCGCAAATCATGAGGATAAATTTAACCACAGATGTTATAGATAATTTTGAAGTAGTTCCAAAGATCACAACTGAGCAGGCGATCGTCATTTCTTCGAAGAAAAGGGATGCCAATGTGAAAAGTGCACAAATGGGCAAATTGGATCTTTCGATAAACCAAATAAAATCCATACCTGCTTTTCTTGGTGAAATAGATGTATTAAAAACGATACAGCTTTTACCGGGTGTGCAAAGTGCAGGTGAGGGAAGTTCGGGGCTGTACGTAAGAGGAGGGGGCCCGGATCAAAATTTAATCTTGCTGGATGATGCAGTGGTGTACAACACGGGACATCTTTTTGGTTTTTTTTCAATTTTTAACGGGGACGCAATTAAAAGTACCTCGTTGATCAAAGGGGGCATGCCGGCTCAGTATGGTGGGCGGTTATCAAGCGTGCTGGATATTTCAATGAAAGAAGGCAATGACAAAAATTTTGAAACAGAAGGGGGCATCGGCCTGATAGCATCCAGGCTTTCTATACAAGGGCCGGTAAAAAAAAATAAATCGTCATTTATAATATCTGCAAGACGAACCTATATTGATGCATTGGCAAAGCCGTTCATAAAAAAGACAAATTCATTTAGCGGTTCCGGGTATTATTTTTATGATGTAAATGCAAAGATCAATTATAAATTTTCTGAAAAAGACCGGGTATATCTAAGTGGATATTTTGGTAAGGACAAGTTTGATTTTGTAAATGCAAAGCAATCACTTAATGTTAACATCCCATGGGGGAACTCTACGGGAACTTTTAGGTGGAACCATCTTTTTAATAATCGTTTATTTTCCAATACAACGATTGTTTATAATGATTATAATTTCAATTTTGGGGCCAATCAAAATAATTTTAAAATCAACCTTCTTTCAGGAATAAAAGACTGGAACATAAAAGAAGATTTTGACCTGTATCCCTTTACCAATCATAAAATAAAATTCGGTGCGCTGTACACATATCATACTTTTACCCCATCAGTTGTGAGCGGAAGCCAGGATACTGTTAAGTTTAAGCCAAACAATGCAGAAAAGAAATTTGCGCATGAAGCAGCGGTTTATATCCAGGATGATTGGGACGTGAGTGATAAAATAAAAATAAACGCCGGTATCCGTGAAAGCGGATTTCAGCAATTTGGCAGCTATAAATTATATAACACTGATGTAGACGGTAACCGTATAGATAGTACCGTATATAAAAAAGGGCAGCCGGTTATTACTTATTTTGGTTTTGAACCAAGGCTCACGATCCGCTTTGCCATCAATGATGAAACCTCTGTAAAAGCTGCTGTAACCAGGAACCTGCAATACATACACCTTGTAAGTAATGCGGGTACTACCTTGCCAACCGACTTATGGGTACCCAGTACCCTGAAAGTTAAGCCGCAGGAAAGTTGGTTGTATGCACTGGGGTTGTTTAAAAATTTTGACGATAATACTTATGAAGCATCGCTGGAGGTGTACTATAAGCGGTTAAAAAACCAGATAGAATACCAGGAAGGGTATACACCGGCAACATTGGAAGACACGGAAAATTTTTTTACTTTCGGAAAAGGCTGGAGTTATGGAACAGAATTATTTATTAATAAAACAAAAGGCAGGTTAACAGGATGGATTGGCTATACATTAAGCTGGACTTATCGAAAATTTCCCGGGTTAAATTCTGGAGAAAAATATTTTGCCAAGTACGACAGGCGACATGATATTTCGGTAGTGGGTATTTATGAATTATCTAAAAAATGGAAGCTATCCGGAACGTTTGTTTTTGGTACAGGCAATGCGGCCACCTTACCTCAACGGTTCTACATCTATGATGGTGTACTAACGCAGGAGTATAGCCGCATCAATGCCTACAGGCTGCCATCATACCACAGGCTTGATCTCGCGGCTACTTACATTCCCGGTAAACGTCCGGGAAAAAAATTGAAAAGTGAATGGGTATTTAGTGTGTACAACGTATATGACCGAAAAAATCCATACTTTATTTATTTTGACCAGGAGGGAGATGCTTATAACGGAACTTTGCAGGTGCAGGCGAAGCAGGTTTCGTTATTTCCGGTCATTCCCTCCGTCACGTGGAATTTTAAATTCTAATCTTATCAATTACTTTGCTTAAAAAAATCAACCTTGTTGTATTCTGTATATTTTACTTAAGTGCTGGAGTGAATCATTTTTGGCACCCGGCGAATTATCTGAAAATCATTCCACCTTATTTTCCATTTAAGGAAGCTATCAATTATACAAGCGGTGTACTGGAAATTTGTTGCTCCATTTTAATGTTTTTTGCTGTAACGGGGAAATATGGAATGTACCTCACCATATCGTTATTGATTGCTTTTATACCGGCACATATTTATTTGATACAACTGAAAGGCTGTGCCTCAAACGATTTTTGTTTCCCGGAATGGATTGCCTGGTTGCGATTATTTCCCTTCCAGTTCGTGCTAATGTGGTGGGCGTATACAACGTGGATGTCAAGCAATAGGGTGGTAAAATAATCCGGGCTATTTTTCTCCATGTACAAATATAACACTGCCACTTTTTTCAGTATCTGAAGTTATTCTTACTTCGTATCTTTTATCACCATCAGTCACAATCATAAGAGCCGTATTGGGCGGAATGGTTCCTAAGTTATCGGCATACATGGTGATGACATTTTCCTTCACGTGTTCATTTAACGATAGCGTCAATGATATTGCCTTAGTCGTAAGCATCATATGGGAAAGCACAATTTTACCATTATAAAAAACAGTGATGGAATCTCCATCTACTTCACCGTTATCATAAAAATCAACCTTGAAGGTTTGTTGTGTAATAGGAATCGTTTTCAAAACATCCTTCCTTCGTGGCTCAAAGCCTGTAGGCTTTTCGTTAATCGTTTCCGGTTTTTTTATCTCCGGAATTATGGAAGGCGTATCCTTGATTGCCTCATCTCTTTTTACTACGGGAGGTTGTATTTGTTTTCCGGTTTTCGCGGGAGTCCTGGGCTTTGTTTTTGGCTGGTTGTACTTTGGCGCGGTTACCAACTGTTTATTTGGCGTGTTGATTTTCCCGGGCTTTTTATCAACCGGGTTATTTCCAAAGGGTACTTTTTTAATTATTCTTCTCGAAAGAAATGTAGTTCCATATCCACAATCGCCTGTTTGATTGGGCGCCGGCATCCATGTACCGCGAAGCGTTTCTATATCTCCACTATCCTGCACATAGTGCAGTTTATGAGTTTGAAAACAATTTTGAAAGCCGGGTGGGGTATTGTATTTAACCCGCGCAATTTCTGTTACAACAATTTCTTTTGTATCCGGGTTAGCGGTACCGGTTATTTTACAAATTGTATAATACCTTTTAGTACCTCCGTTGAAGTAGGTATAGGAATAACCCGAAACGTTGGTGCCTGATGTTTCAATTTCTAAAACATAGTCAGTACTATTGTCTGACAATGCTGCTAAACCATAGCTTGTTTCGTTAAAGCCACCTTTCCACTGCCCGTTAAAATTTTGAGCAAATATTGACGTTGAGAGCCCTAATAAAATAAACAGGTAAAATACTTTCATATCGTTATATAACAATTTTTTTTTGAAAAAATCAATGGTTGGAACACTTTATATTCCTGGTTTCAGTTGTCGTAAATTTATTGCATCTTTCATACAAAATTATACGTAAATAAAAGTTTATCCTTCAAATGAATGTCTTCTTTGTCTAAGACTTCGTTAAATTTGCCTTTTTTAAAATAAAATCCCTGAATACGTGAATGGAATGATGAATATTACTTTTCCTGATGGAGCAGTAAGGCAATATGATGAAGGATCTACGGCGTCAGACATTGCAAAAAAAATAAGTGAGGGCCTGGCAAGAAAAATTATTGCAGCCGAAGTGAATGGCGAAGTGTGGGATTTGTCGCGTCCAATAAATAATGATGCCGCTATAAAATTTCTGACATGGGATGATGAAAAAGCCAAATCAACCTTCTGGCATTCCTCCGCGCATTTGATGGCGGAAGCAATTGAAGATACTTTCCCCGGGGTAAAGTTTTGGGTAGGCCCACCCATAGAAAAAGGATTTTATTACGATATTGACCTGGGCGAAAATGTAATTACAGAAACCGATCTGGTGAGGCTCGAAAAGAAAATGGCGGAGTTGTCGAAGCAAAATAATTTTTTTATCAGAAAGGAAATATCAAAGGCGGATGCGATACAATATTTTGAAGAAAAAGGAGACGGGTACAAACTGGATCTTCTCTCAGGATTGCAGGATGGTAACATAACCTTTTATACCCAGGGTGGGTTTACTGATCTTTGCCGTGGTCCGCATATTCCCTCCACCGGACTGATTAAGGGGATTAAGCTAACGGGTATTGCCGGTGCTTACTGGAAAGGAGATGAGAGAAATAAAATGCTCACGCGCATTTATGGTGTTACATTTCCCAATCAAAAAGAATTAGATGAATACCTTGTTTTCCTAGAAGAAGCGAAAAAAAGGGACCATAGAAAGATCGGTAAGGAACTTGAATTGTTTACGTTTTCTGAAAAGGTAGGAGCTGGATTACCTCTTTGGTTGCCAAAAGGTACTATGCTCCGGCAACGGCTGCAGGATTTTTTACAGAAAGCGCAAATGGATTCCGGGTACCTGCCGGTAATTACACCGCACATCGGTTCTAAAAATTTATATGTTACCAGCGGGCATTATGAAAAATATGGAAAGGATAGTTTTCAACCGATAAAAACACCGGTAGAAGGGGAAGAGTTTTTTTTAAAACCAATGAATTGCCCCCATCATTGCGAAATTTATAAGGCAGTTCCAAGAAGTTATAAGGACCTTCCATTAAGGCTTGCAGAATTTGGCACGGTGTATCGCTACGAACAATCAGGGGAATTGCACGGACTTACAAGAGTTCGGGGTTTCACGCAGGATGACGCTCATTTATTTTGTATGCCCGGGCAGGTGAAAGACGAATTCAAAAAAGTGATTGACCTGGTGTTGTATGTTTTTAAATCGCTTGGGTTTACTGAGTACACTGCGCAAATTTCATTACGCGATAAAGAAGATACCTCTAAATATATCGGGAGCGATGAAAATTGGGATATCGCCGAACAATCAATAATAGAAGCTTCCGCTGAAAAAGGATTAGAAACCGTGATAGAATATGGCGAAGCCGCATTTTATGGACCCAAACTTGATTTTATGGTTCGCGATGCTATCGGACGCAAATGGCAACTGGGTACCATACAGGTTGATTATAATTTGCCGGAACGGTTTGATTTAACGTATATTGGAGAAGATAACGCGAAGCACAGGCCGGTAATGATTCACCGGGCGCCGTTTGGCAGTATGGAGCGATTTATTGCTGTACTTACCGAGCATTGCGCGGGAAAATTCCCAATGTGGCTGGTGCCGGTGCAGGTGAAGATTTTGCCAATAAGCGATAAATTTTTATCTTATGCCGAAAATGTTTTAACTGAATTAAAAAATAATGATATTCGTGCAGAAATTGATGACAGAAGTGAAAAAATCGGAAAGAAAATCAGGGATACTGAAATGGCAAAAATTCCTTTAATGCTCATCATTGGCGAAAAAGAAGTGAATGACAAAATGGTTTCCGTAAGGCGGCAGGGTAAGGGTGATGAAGGAGTTAAATCTTTACCTGATCTTATTGAAATGATCCAACAAGAAGTAAAAAACAAAAGTGTAAATTATACGGCAGCATAGTTGCTATTTTAATAATAAAGGAAACAATTTTTAAACTAAAATCAATTAATGGCATTTCCACCAAGAGCGCCCAGAGGTGCATTTAACCCCCGGTTCAGAAAAGAACAACAACAGGAACACAGAACCAATCACATGATAAAAGTACCTATGGTACGGTTGGTTGGTGAAAATATAGAAATAGGTGTTTATCCTATAGCAGAAGCTCAAAGAATAGCAAACGACCAGGGCCTTGACCTGGTTGAAATTTCTCCACAGGCAGATCCGCCAGTTTGTAAAGTGATTGACTATAATAAATTCCTTTACGAGAAAAAGAAGAAGGAAAAGGAAATGAAAGCGAAGAGCAAAGTTTCCGAGGTAAAAGAGATTCGCTTTACTCCCAATACGGATGATCATGATTTTGATTTTAAATCAAAACATGCCGAAAATTTTTTGAAAGATGGCAATAAAGTGAAGGCTTATGTGCAGTTTAAAGGAAGGGCTATTATGTTCAAAGAAAGAGGTGAATTATTATTACTAAAATTTGCCGAAAGATTGGTGGAAGTGGGCACACTTGAAAGTATGCCGAAGCTGGAAGGAAAAAGAATGTTTGCTATTTTTGCTCCCAAAAGCCAGAAGAAAAAATAATTATCAATTAGCGGGAAATTCCCAGTAATTTGAACTTCCATTTCAAAAAAATTAACGCACTGTTCCCGGATGGTGCTTTAGTTTTTCCTTATTTCCCTTCGATATATCTTCCACGGGACGATTTTTCAAATGCTTTGCTGTGGTCTCCTGTTAAAGCTGGCTTTTAGTAATGCAATTTGTTATATAAAAATGCGTTTTAGAAGTAATACGATGGTAAATTGGCGCGGTGACCTGTTTAGCACGCTATGCGTAAGCGTATAATTACGTAAAATGTAGTTACTGGTTTATCCTGCCTGATTTACCATTTAATAAACGGACATTTGCATGTTGAGTTTACATCATAAATAATTACTAATTACAAATGGAAAATGAAAACGGGGAAGTGATACGGGTGATAATCGCCGATGATCATGTGCTCTACAGGGCGGGCGTAAAAGCGGCTCTTTCGTCTAAAAAAGATATTAAGATCATTGCGGAAGCAGATAACGGATCTCATCTTTTAAACCTCTTGAAGGGAATACAACCGGACGTTATATTACTGGATATTCAGATGCCTATAATGGATGGCATCACCGCTCTGCCTGAAATAAAAAAATTGTATCCCGGTATCAAAATCATTATGCTTACTATGATGGACGATCAAAGCATGATCACAAAACTGATGGAACTGGGCGCTAATAGTTATCTTACTAAAACATCTGATTCTGAGATAATTTACGAAGCCATAAAAACCTGCCATGAACAGGAATTTTATTTCAATGCCTTAACAAATAAGGCATTACTTAACAACCTTCGGCATAAGATACCTTCATCTATAAAACTCCAGCAGGAAGATGCAACGCTCTCTGATAAAGAAATCACCGTGCTAAGGCTTATGTGTGAAGAAAAAAGCACCCGTGAAATAGCAGAAGCAGTGGAACTTAGCCCGCGAACAATTGAAGCAATAAGAGATAAACTAAAAACTAAAACCGGCGCCAAAAGTACGGCGGGCCTCATTATGTTTGCTGTAAAAAACAAGCTGCTCGAACAGGATATGTAATTTATTTTACTCGCCGTATACAACTATTTTTGCTCTTTTATTTATGTATGATGGAGCATTTTTTTATTTATAATAATAAATTTTATCCCGAAGACGCACCTGTTATAAGTTCAGGAAACCGCTCGTTGCGCTACGGAGATGGCCTCTTTGAAACGATGAGAATGGTAAAAGGTACCATTCAGAATAAGGAATTTCATTTTGAAAGATTGTTTAACGGGCTTTCTTTGCTGCAGTTTGAGTGTCCAAATATTTTGAATGCCGCGTACCTCGGCAAAAAAATTAATGAACTGGTTGCTAAAAATAAACATACCGGGTCGGCAAGGATACGCCTCATGTTGTTTCGCGGTAATGGCGGCATCTTTGATCCTGAAAATAATAAGCCCAATTATATCATCGAAAGCCTGGACCTTGCCAGTGAAATGCGATTGAATGAAAACGGGTTAATCGTAGATGTATTTCCCAATGCTAAAAAAAGCTGTGATATTTTTTCTAATTTGAAATCAAATAATTACCTGCCTTATACAATGGCGGGGTTGTTTGCTAAAAAAAATAAGCTGAATGATTGTATCGTGCTGAATACTTTCGATAGAATTTGCGACAGCGCCATTGCCAATATTTTTATTATTGAAGAAGAAAATATCTATACCCCGCCACTTGCGGAGGGATGTGTTGCAGGTGTTATGCGCCGGTGGATGCTGGAAAAATTTAGTTTTAAAAAATACCAGGTACTTGAAAATGAACTTTCGGTGGATGACGTACTCAACGCGGAAGAATTTTTCCTTACCAATTCTATATACCATTTGCGATGGGTCAAAAATTTCAGGAAGAAGAATTATGGGAATGATAAAATAAGGGAAATATATCAGCATATTCTTCAAACCATTTAGTGGGAAATCTGTTAAAGTACCTTGTTTCCGCACCGGTAAATTATTATGCAAAAAATCAACATCTTTTGGTTTCGTCGTGATCTCCGCCTACATGATAATGCAGGGCTGTATCATGCATTAAAGGGAAATTATCCTGTTCTCCCCCTCTTTATTTTTGATAAGCTGATCCTTGATAAACTGGAAGAAAAAACAGACAGGAGAATAGAATTCATCCGGGATGCATTGGTGGCAATGCACAATGAACTTGAAAAAATAAATTCATCTCTTGAAGTGTTACATGCGACGCCGGAAGTGGCATTTAAAAAACTACTCCGGGATTACAATGTGCAGGCAGTTTTTACCAATCACGATTATGAGGCGTATGCAATTGAAAGGGATGACTTAATAAAAAACCTATTGAGTCAAAAAAATATCAAATTGGTATCGTACAAAGACCAGGTTATTTTTGAGAAAGATGAAGTGATTAAAGAAGATGGAAAGCCCTACACCGTGTACACGCCCTATAGTAAAAAGTGGAAAAGCTTACTTACTGATTTTCATTGTAAAAGCTACCCGGTAAATAAATATGCCAATAATTTTTTTAAGCAACTCCCCCACAGCATTCCGTCACTACATTCAATAGGGTTTAAGGAAACGGGTGGAAAATTTCCTTCTAAATATCTTCACGATGATTTAATAGTATACTATAGCCAAACCCGTGATTTTCCTGCAATCGAAGGAACTTCACGGTTGGGTGTTCACTTACGTTTTGGCACCGTTAGTATAAGAGACGTTGTCGCGAAGGCAAAGGAATTGAATGCTACATTTTTAAATGAATTGATCTGGCGTGAATTTTACATGTCCATATTATGGCACTTCCCCCACGTTGGCCATCACAAGGCTTTTAAGCCGGAATACGACCATATACGATGGCGCAACAATGAAGAAGAATTTGACAGGTGGTGCAAAGGCCAAACCGGGTATCCTATTGTAGATGCCGGCATGAGGCAGCTTAATGATACCGGCTACATGCACAACAGGGTGCGTATGATTGTAGGAAGTTTTTTGTGTAAGGATCTGCTGATTGACTGGCGCTGGGGGGAAGGATATTTCGCGGAGAAATTACTGGATTTTGACCTGGCGGCTAATAATGGCGGCTGGCAATGGGTGGCGGGAAGTGGTTGCGATGCTGCTCCCTATTTCAGAATTTTTAATCCTGAATTACAGACAAAAAAATTTGACCCCAATCTAAAATACATCGCTAAATGGGTTCCGGAATTCCAGGAGTTTACTTATCCAAAACCCATGGTAAACCATGCCGAAGCAAGGGAGCGATGCCTTGAAGTGTATAAGGCAGCGTTATCCCAAAAATAATTTTTAAGAATATATTTCTGGTTCGCGAAACTCCATCACACTGCCGGGTTATGCCTTTGAGTAGAAATAATACAAATAATTATACGGCGCTTGTTACAAATAATTCTCCATCATTTAGAATGAAATCTTTTTTTGCTCTGCCATTTGACTGATGACTTACAGCCAGCAATTTTTGGATGGCATCCTTGCCGTCCTTGCCAAGATTTATTGAATATTCGTTCACATACAGGTCAATATGTTTCTTCATTACGTCAGGCTCCATTTCCTGTGAATGCATTCGCACATATTCGGTTATAAGCGGGTAATTGTTAAAAGCGAATGTGATGCTTTGTTTAATAAGTGCATCTACCTGCATTAAAATTTTCTCATCCAAATTTCTTTTCGCGGCAATGCCGCCTAGCGGTATAGGGTAGCCGGTTTTTTCTTCCCAGAAATTTCCCAGGTCCACGATCTTATGCAGGCCTCTTTGAAAATAAGTAAACCGGTTCTCATGTATAATGACCCCTAAAGCTTTGTCTCCTGATTCTAGAACAAATTTTTCGATCTCATCATATCTTTTAAATACTTTGTTGCCAGCCCTTGGAAAGGCCTGTGTAAAAAGAAGATGCGCCGTTGTGTTTTCACCGGGGATGGCGATCGTACAGTCATTAACTTCCGCAAACGACATGGGTTTGTTGGAGATGAGCAGTGGCCCAACGCCCCTGCCCAAAGCACTTCCGCTGTTGAGTACCTTGTAATTTTTTAGAATAAGCGGTAATACCCCGTAGCTCACTTTTGTAAAATCAAGACGTTGATTAATGGCCAATTCATTCAATGTTTCAACGTCTTCCAATTGAATGTCAAACTGTATTCCTCGGGTATCAATTTTACTGTTTACGAGCGCATCGAAAATAAATGTGTCGTTGGGGCACGGCGAAAATCCAAGTGTATAATGCATACTGTCAGGTAAAATTTTGTACTAGTTTTGTTAATTCAATATTGAGATTCGTAATTGCTTCCTTCATTTTCCATTTAGCTTTATCTCTTTCGCCTACCACATTAGAGATACTTCGGAGTTGCAGGAAATTTATTTTTTGCTGAAGGCATATGTAATGAAAGGCCGCGCCTTCCATGCTTTCAACACCGGGGGCAAATTTTTCAGCTATTCTATTTATTTGAATACCGTCATCCGTAATTTTATTAACGGTAATTCCTTTTACAACGGGTAATGTTGGATGCTTAAAATATTCATGTGGATTCAGCAGCCAGCCATCAATAAAGGGGAAATCATTTTCGTTGGCAAATCCTGTTTCAAACAAAGTTTTGAAGCTTCCCTTTTCATCAATTCCCAGGTCGCCGAAGGTATCTTTTTCAACCATAACTACCCCAGCTAATGGCAGATCATCGGTAAATGTGCCGGCTATACCTGCCTGTATCACCAAGTCATATTTTTTCTGAAATAGTTTTTCGCTAAGCCGGAAAATAGTTGCCGGCACGCCAACCCCGGTAATCAACACATCGGGGGAATTATCACGGTTCACCAGGTTGTCTATTTCAAATTTAGTTGCGGCAACTACTAAAACATTCATTTGGCAAATTTCGTTCATACGAATCACATTTTAAGTTTATGTATACCTTTGCCGAAATATTTCTAAAAGGTAATGGTATATTTAACGAGAGTGGAACATTTTAATGCGGCGCATAAGTTGTATAATCCAAATTGGGACAAAGAAAAAAATGAAATGGTTTTTGGAAAATGTGCCAATGAAAACTGGCATGGGCACAATTATGAATTGTATGTTACTATTAAAGGAGAAATAGTGGAAGAAACCGGTTTTTTGTTTGACGTAAAAATGCTAAGCCTGCTGATAAAGCAGTTTGTATTAGATAAACTGGATCATAAAAACCTTAATGTGGATGTGGAATTTTTGAAGGGGCAAATGTGCTCAACTGAAAACCTGGTGAAAGCTATCTGGCGACAGTTGACCCCGCATTTACCACAGCCTGTGCAATTGCATTGCATAAAATTGTATGAAACACCCCGGATTTATGTTGAATATTTTGGAGAGTAATACTCCCATAATTTTATTTTTAGCCAATGGAAAAGAGAGTATCCGTTTATAGGAAAGAACATTTTAATGCGGCCCACCGCCTCAATAATCCCTCATGGGACGAAGCTACTAATGAGCGGGTTTTCGGTAAATGCAATAATCCTTCCTATCACGGGCACAATTATGAAATAGACGTGAAAGT
>JBDTOV010000098.1:0-19587 GCA_039933035.1 Ginsengibacter sp.
TTTATGAGTGAAAAATAAAATTGCTTATTGGCTGTATCTGTATCGTTATGCTGCTTATTGATAACAAATTTTAATATTCCATAGGGTGTATTAACGATTTGGTTTATTGAATAGGTGTATTTATTATTAAGTAAAACCGTCTCATTTTTTCTATTGTAGGAGAAATTTATTTTCGGAAATTCGTTTAGAGAGTCAGGAAGTAGAGATACTATAGTTAAAGGGGAAGTAATATATGCCGGCATTGCATGTACTTTCCCGGATTCAAATACGGGAGCATACAAAGAAAGCGCTTTTACTACATTAGCCATCAAAGTACGCGATTGAAGAATCTCAATCTCATTTTCAACAATTTTTTTAGATGAAATTAAATCAAGCGATTCCATCATTTTACTATCTTCATTTCCTTTCTTTTCATCTTTTATGATAATAGTTGCATTAGCTTCATACACGGGGGTCGTATAACGAAGATACGTAAACGCAATTCCCGCTCCTGCAAGTAACGCCATTAAAAACAAAGGCCAGTAGGGAAGGTATTTTGTAACAATTTCCTGGGCAACATTTTCCTCATTTTTCCCGGCTATTATATGTTTATTTGTTGGCATAATCTTAAACTAAAATTTAACTCTGTCAAGAACAATTACAATAACGGATAAAAGACTAAATAGAATAGGTAGATTTTGTCTGAATGTACTCACACTGGCTACTTTGGCTTTATCCGGCTCTACATATACCACATCATTTGGTTGTAGATAGTAATAAGGTGAATTGAAAAAATTGCTTGAGTTAAGGTTAATATGCCGCGTTTTCTTTTTTCCATTTTCTTCCCTTATCAATAATACATTATCCCTTTTCCCATAAATAGTAAGGTCCCCTGCAAGACCAATCGCTTTTAAAAGTGAAATTCTTTCACTTGGCACCGTTATTACTGTGGGCTTTGTCACCTCGCCAATAACTGTGACCTCAAAATTTAAATAGCGAATTTCAACAAGAGGATCCACAAGAAGCTTTTTAGACAGGAGCATTTCAGTGATATTATCTTTTAATTCCATTTTTGTTAACCCTGCAGCTTTAATACTCCCAAGAACGGGTAACTGTATCGAACCATCGGTATTTACAAGATAACCACCCGACTCATTACTATTTCCTGTAACGGTTGTGGACCTGCTATTATTGTTATTGGCCTGGTTAAATATAGCAGATGCTTCTGTATTGAGGCTGCTAATAGTAATGCCTAAGATATCATTTTCATGTATAGGCGTTTGCATCTCAGTGCCTTTTTGCAAAAAGGTCGTGTCTGGAAGATTGTAAAAGTAAACTGTCTTTCGCGTACTGGTACAGGAAACACTAAATAGCACAATTAAAAATACCATTAACGAAGAATATAAAGTTCGGAGCATAAGCTTAATTTATTGTGAATGTTTAAGAATATTCCCAAACATCATTATAAATATTTTGTGATCTTTCCGGATATTAGTGTGGCGAATCTTGTGGAAATTGGTGCGAAATTAGTAAATAATTTGGTAATTTATAGAATTGGAGCGCCTATCAAAGTTTTAACACGGTAATCCATAATAAAATGAATTATGTAGGCTATCAAAAAGGCCGGGACATGGATCTTTAAAAACAGGGTTCAATAATTAAATGCAAATATACTTGTTTAAGGATTAATAACAAAATATCTGTATTTTAATTTTTCATTTTTCTCCAATTTAATTGACATCATGTTATTAACCCGATCTAAACATTGCGCAATTTTAACCCGGTATTTTCACGATACCTGCTAAGATGTAAATTTAGTTTATACTCAATTATTATTTTACATAGAAAACGTCTTACTAATTTCGTTAAAATCAGCTTGGGTTATTATCATGTTTGCCGCGGGGACGCGTATTGAATGTCACTTTGATAACTCATTTTCTCCCCTGAAAAAGGCCAATATTGTAACCTGCACGAATGATAGGATTGCTTCTCCCAAGTCCGTCAATATAAGGCGAATTCTTATCACCCAGCACATCCCATGATACAGAAAAAAAGTAATACGTATTATTACCCCTGTACCTGCCACCGGCATACCCTGCACCTAATAAAAGACTGCTTGCATTTAAATTGTCTTTGGCAGGAACATAATTGCTATTATTAGCCGGAATATATTTCAAACGAATGATATTGTATTCATATTGTGCTGTAGCAAATAAAAATTTTACAGGAAATAATCTTACAAACGCACCGGGGCCGTATACCGTCTGTCGTAATTTGTCCCCATATGTCTCATAATCCCTTTGAGACGTATAATTTAAATTAAGAGTAGTGCCCGCATCGGCCCAATCGGTTAAACTATATCCAAATTGGGGGGTAATTCCCAGTATAGTTGAATAACTCGAAAACCCGGCAGTTGCACTTCCACCGGTGAACAATTTTTCTTTTTTAAATCCCCTCCTTTCACTTGTCTTTTCCTCATCAGATTGAGCAAAAGAATGAATAGACAAAGGAATAAATAAAAATAAAATAATTTTTTTCATTAGTTTTCTTTTTAGAGTTTAGAATATTACGTAACCAGATGTAAAGCCGATTTCAAATTCTCATTTTTTCAACCATCCTGTTTCAAATAGGAATGCATAATATTTTCAAATATAAAATTCGTTATAAAAGCTCATTCACAGATACCTGGATCTCATTTTAAATAAACTTTACAAATAAAACTCATGAATAATACCAATATACGAATTGTATCGTATATTTGAATACGAGATTGTTCGTAAATAAAAAATAAAATCATGAAAACAATTACTGCATCCGCATTTACCATCATGGGAACTCTTTGCATTGCCGCGTTCATTTTTAGTTCAATGGCATTTCGAAATCCATTTGCCAGGGATAAAGAAAACGTAATAACTCAGCTAAAAGATACCGTTCCCGTGACTGATCTTCATATTAATATTGACGTTCAGAAGGCTTTGGACGAAGCAAACAAAGCAATCGCCGCAATCGATTTTACTAAAATAACGAATGACATACAGCAATCTTTAAAGGAAATAAATTTTGAAAAAATCCGGTTGGAAGTACAACAATCATTAAAGAGCATTGATTTTTCCAAAATACAGAAGGATATAGATGCCTCTTTAAAAAATATTGACTGGAATATAGTGAACAAAAATATTGACAGTTCAATGAAAAAGATAGATTATCAAAAAATGAGGTTGAACATTGAAAAAAGTATGGAGCAGCTAAATAAGCAAATGAATAGTAAAGAATTTCATCAGTCAATGGAAAAAATGAACGAGGAAATGAAGAAAGCGAAAATTGAAATGGAGAAAAACCGCGAGACGTTAAAAAATGAATTACAAAAAATGAAAGAGGAAATAGATGCAAAAAATGCGGCCCTCGTCTATTTTGATTATGGTTTTGAAAGAAGTGGATTTATAAGGATTTAAAATCTCATCCAAGGTTATTGCCATTAATTTTTTGCGATTTTATTATAACTCACCGCAATTCCTTTTATTAAAGATGAACTAAAACCCTGGTGTTCCATTTCATTTAAGCCAGCTATAGTGCATCCTTTTGGAGTAGTGACCTTATCTATTTCCTGTTCAGGATGCGTACCTTTTTGCAATAATAACTCGGCCGCTCCTTTTACAGTCTGTGCCGCGATAAGACTTGCCGTTGCAGCATCAAAACCAATTTCGATGCCCCCTTGTATATTGGCACGGATATAACGCATGGCATAAGCAGTTCCACAGGCACCCAAAACCGTAGCTGCCTCCATCAGTTTTTCATCAATTATCGCAACCTTACCGAGCGTAGAAAATATTTTTCTTACAAAATTAATTTGCGTAGCGGCAGCGTTTGTAAAACTAAGGCAAGTCATACTTTCCTGTATGGCAATAGCCGTGTTGGGCATTGCACGAAAAAGAGGCAACTTCATTTTTACAATATCGTCAATTTCTGATATGAGGACGCCGGTTACAACAGAAACCAAAATATGCCGGGCAGTTAATTCTTTCTTAAAACTGCCGAGTACCTCAGCTACCTGGTAAGGTTTTACCGCCAGTATTACCAAATCACTATTACCAACGGCTTCGGCGTTGCTGGTAGTAACATGCACTCCCCGTTCCTTTAATTCCTGCAACGTTATGATTTTTCTTTTTGTGATCGTGATATCAGGCGCCTTGCAGAATTTACTTTTCAGTAATCCTTCCGCGATAGCCGATCCTAAATTTCCACCGCCGATGATGGCGATTTTTTTATTCATGCTATTTACATTTATTGTTCAAATCTAAGTCATATGAATACGTGATAAAAAAAATAAAATTTTTCAGGCGTACCTGTGCGGGAAGAAACTATCAAATTAAAAGGTAGGACAAAGCGCCTGCTTTTTGTCGCCATCAAATTCATTATAGAAACCTTTTTTAAGCAAGTTAAATTCACTGGCGCCAAGGGAATTATTGAATTTTTTTAGAGTAGATGTTGTGACGTCATAACTAAAAGTGAATCGTATGTTTTTAATTTCAAGACCAATCATAGGAACGACAGCATCCTGGTAACGGTAATACAATCCTGCTATTATTTGCTTTTCTCCATGTTCTGAAAGATTGTATGCGGCATTAAGCCCAAGTACCAGTTCACTTGATGATGCCTGGGTAGTATAATATATGTTTGGATTTACGATTACATTTTGATTTACTTTGAAAATTCCGTTGATGAATGCGATCTGCCTCATCGATATCTGGTTATTAACGTTGTCTTCAAAAAAAGTCTCTTTAGGTTGATTCACATGATGAATTGAGTACCCTGCATTTATATAAATGTCTTCAGTAGGAAAATATGCGTAATTCATACCCACCTGCAGATCAAAGTAACTGATATTGTTGTTTGCCAGTATTACAGATGTGGGCACATTTCCATCGAAAAATTTCCCGTCAAATTGGTCAGGAAACGTGAGCTTGCTTTGATCAATACGCTTGTTAGCCCAACCCACGTTAAAACCGGCCGTCACGAGACTACTCAATCCGAGTTCCTGGTGATAAGCTATAGATGCGTATGCCTTAGTAGAAGTGAGGCTTCCCGTTCCTGCCACGTCGTGTAAGATAACTCCACCAAGCCCCAGCCAGCCTGTTTCAATCCGGTTTCTGAATACCTGTGCATCTCCGAAAATACTCATAGTTTTATAAGGCACTGCCATAATGTTCGAATACTGATTCCTGTAAGAAGCACCCAGGCGATAGTCAGCGTCTGGAATGAAACCCGTATTCGCCGGATTGGTAAGCAATGGATTATTGAAAAATTGGGAGAAATGAAGATCCTGTGCCATTCCTTTTTTTATCAAAAGGCAGCCGGCGGTTATTAAAACAAATATTTTTAGAACCTTCATCATGTGTAATTCGGATTATCGCAATAATGTAATGTCGCCCGTTTTCCTGTATTTTGTTCCATCAGAAAATACAACATCTAGCGTGTAAGCATATACGTCAAGAGGTTGCAATTTCCCATTAACTGTTCCATCCCAGGAACTTTTTATGTTATTAGTTTCATATACTTTTTGTCCCCAGCGATTGTAAATACGCCATTGCATTTCTTTTATCCCAAATCCCTCTACTTTTATACGCCCGTTCACTCCAAATTTTCCTGGTGTAAATGCTGAAGGAACGTCAACCAAAGGTTTTATTAACGCCCGCACAATAACGCAGGTATCATCACTACAGCCCGCATCATTAGCAGCATGAAGGCACACATTGTAGGTGGCAGTCGCAGGAAAAATATGAGCGGGGTTTACTTCTAAAGAGGAATCCCCATCGCCAAAATTCCAGAAGTATTTAGTCGCCCCCAAAGATTGATTTACAAAGTTGGTGAATACATTTTCCTGTGGAGGATTAGGATTGTATGTAAAAGCGGCTACCGGAATAGGACTTACCGTGATGGTGAAAGTTGCCGAATCCACCTTGTTGCAAGAGGATGAATCAAATGCCAGTAACCTTATAGTATAACTTCCTGCCAGGGCATATATATGTGAAGGGTTATCATCAGTAGAATGACCGCCGTCACCAAAATCCCAGGTAAATGAAAGGCCTCCGAGTGAATTATTAGTAAAAACGGCAGTATAGGGAACACAACCGCGGGCCGGCGTTTGAAACAGCGCCTTTACCTCCGGGGAAAGCCTTACCGTTTTTATAGTATCATCCGGAGAATTACAAAAAGTTGTATCATCTATCGAAAGTTTAACTATGTAAGTTCCGGGCCCCGCATACGTATGCGTTATGGGTGGTGATTGACTGGAAATTACCAAAGCGCTGTTATCCCCAAAATCCCATGTAAACGTGTTGGGATTAAATGAACCTCTTGTAGGAATGGACGTATTGGTGAAACCATAGCTAAGATTGGTACAGGGTAATATTTTATTGGGCACAAAATTAAGAAGAGCCTTATTATCCCCTACTCTTATATGGGTGTAAGCAGTATCAAAAATATTGCAGGTGGTACTATCAACTGCTATAAGCCTGACTTTAAAAGTACCCGTGGTATTGTATATGTGCGAAATGTCAGGGCTCGTAGTTGTATCACCGGTACCGTCTCCAAAATTCCAGTAATAACTTTTTCCTTTATTAAGCGTATCTGTAAAATCAACCCGCAAGGGGGCACATCCTGTAGTATCATTAGGAACACCATTGATGGAAGCTCTTACGCCTGCCTGCACACCCGCGAAATTCATTTCGATTTTAAGCATGCCGAGATTGCATTCACCACCAGATGTAGCCTTGTTGGACGAAGACCAGGAACCAAGTGTACCCGGAAAAGCAACCGTCCGAAAACAATTGGCACACATAGCTTCGTAAATTACTCCATTTTTATCAAAGCGGCTCGTACCTCCATCCACGTGATCTCCAAAAGTTTCCGGATTTTTTACTCCCTCCGGTGGATCTTCCTGGCCGAAGAAAGAACCATATAATTGCGAGGCTGCATCTTTTTTTAAAACAAAGAAATAAAAATCACTGCCCGAAGCATCTGTCTGGGGCTTAATGGCGTCGGGCGTAACCGGTAGTCCTTTTGTATTGCCCTGTATAAATCCAGTAATTTGATTCGCTTTACCTCCCCAACCGGAAACATATACATTTTCGCAACGGTCAACAAGAAAAGCAGTAGGAGAAATATTTGGTAAATTGGGTGATGAAGTATTGCCTGAACCAAAAACAGTCGAGTAATCATATTTACTTAAATCAGGCTCCAGTTTTGCGATAAACTGCTTTGAACCAGGTACTGAATAGCCTGCGTTCAGCACCGGCCACGTTCCTTCGGTTGTACCCATTACATAAATTTTCCCATATTTGTCGTCATCAATTCCATAAACCTGGTCAGCACTACTTGTTCCAAGATAGGTACCACTTAATACGGCGGTACCGGAATTATTGAGCTCAACCACAAATCCGTCGCAGGCACCGCCTGCAAATTTAGAGCTGATAACTCCGGACGCAGATATACCCGGCAGATCCGGACTTGCGGTACCTCCGGCCACGTATATATTGTTGTTGGCAAGAACCAATACATAAGCAGCATCATTTTCACTACCCCCGAGGAAAGTGCTAAAAAGAATACTATTGCAATCGGGATTTATTTTTAGTACCACACCGTCCTGGTTTTTACCAGGTTTAGTTTGAAACGCATTGCGAGTGGTTGGGAAATTATCAGATGAGGCTGATGATGAGGTTGATGAAGTACACGAAGCCAGATAAATATTGTTGGATGCATCAAGCAAAACCTCGCTGCGGGCGTCATCTCCATAGTTTCTTTTAAGAGAATTAGTTCCGGTGGCACCTGTTTCATCTTTAATATTTACACCATCATCTCCAGTGCCGCCAATTCTCATTGAACCAATAAGAGCACTCCCTGTGGCATTTAATTTGGTGACAATAATGTCCCACCCTCCTCCCGAACCCGTTACCTTTGGCACGGATGAAGGATAGGTTGGGTAATCTGAAGATTTTGATCTGCCTGCTATTACCAAATTTCCCTGCGGATCTACTATGAGGCTATGCGGTTGCTCAGAACTATTACCTCCTATATAAGTAGCGTAAACCCTGCCTTTTCCATTAGGTGTAAGCTTAATAATTGCTATGTCGAAATCACCGTTAAAGGTTTCGTCGTAAGACCCGGTCGCAGCCGGGAAACCTGCACCAAATGCTATCCCGCCCCCATAGAAGCTACCATCAGGGCCATAGGTGGCTGTAAAACCCCAGTTATCTGCAGTACTTCCCGAATAACTAAAAAATTTTTCTGTCGGGTCAATGATCATTGTTTTGCCAGGTGTGTAATTTTTTACTTTGAATCTGACTACATCGCCATCTACAACATACCTGCATTCCAATTCTTCCCGTTTATTATCCACCACCTGGTAAGTATAGGGAGAGAGTTCTCTATTATCCCCAAGCGATGTTGTTATAAGCAGTTGCTTGTTTTTTACGGCGAGTTTATTTGCGCCCGTATATTTCATAGCGATATTATTTACATCAGCGCCCGGGTGTATAATAAAATCATATTTTAAATTACTACCCGCATCAGAATAATAACGAACATCTATACCGGGGTAAACATCTTTATAAGTAACCCCTTTGAAAATTCTGCAATTAGCAGCCCATTTACCTGTATCGTTCCCGATAAAATAATTATTATAAGATGGGATAGGTTTATCCGGTATTATTTGAGCACTTTTTGAATTTAAAAATTGCACATTATAGGCATGAGAATGAATTTTAATTTTTGCTCCCTGGCTTGTTGTTAGACCTGATACTTGCCTATGAAATCTTTCTTTTACATTTTCAATATCGGCAGGATTGTTTTGAGCAACCGTAAATCCATTTTGCTGAAGATAAAATTCCCCGCTGCCTGCAATACTCATAAACTTTACTTCTTTGTTCCACTGGCCTTTATTTTCAACAAATTCAATTTGAGAAAATGCGTTTTTTTCACCGAAAAAAATTGACGTAATACTTAAAATAAGGTATTGGGCAAGCTTAAATATTTTCAAGGGAAATATTTATTTTATGACTTAAAAAGTTTACACAAGTTTACAAGGAAATCAGCAAAATATTAAAACCAATTGATAATTAAATTTACGAAACAATTACATCAGAAGTTTTAAAAGTAAACTAACATTTTATTATTTAATAGTCAATTAACAAAGCGCACCTTAAGTAAACAAGAAAAGGGATTCTAATGTTCACGAAATTTTACTCCAGGCCGTTTTTCCTTTCTGAAGCAATAAAAAATTCTTTAAGCTCAAATTATCGTCCGATGATAGTTTGGGATCTTCATCAATAATTTTTTGGGCATGCAACCTGGCGACTTCAAGCATTTTTTTGTCTGCAACAATATTAGCAAGCTTAAAGTTAAGGATACCACTCTGCCTGGTTCCTTCCATATCGCCGGGGCCGCGAATCTCCAGGTCTTTTTCTGCAATTTTAAATCCGTCATTAGTGGCACACATTATTTTCAGACGTTGCCTCGCATCAGCCGATAGCTTTACTTTCGTGAGTAAAACGCAATAGCTTTTGTCACTTCCCCTACCAACTCTTCCCCGTAACTGGTGCAACTGGGGCAGGCCAAATTTTTCCGCGCTTTCTATTAGCATTACACTCGCGTTCGGAACGTTTACACCCACTTCAATTACTGTTGTGGAAACCATTATCTGGGTATCTTGCCTGATAAAACGTTGCATATTCTCTTGTTTCTGAACTGCCTTTTGGCGGCCATGCACCATACTTATAAAAAATTCGGGTTCAGGAAAAAAAGCTTTCACCTCTTCATATCCTTTCATTAAGTTTTCGAAATCCAGCGTAGCTGACTCTTCAATCAACGGATAAATTATATAAGCCTGCCTGCCTTTCTTAATTTCACTTTTTATAAAATCCATTACCTGGGGCCGTGCGTATTCCATCCTATGTACAGTAGCTACCGGCTTCCTGCCCGGCGGCAATTCATCCATAATACTATAATCCAGGTCCCCATAAGCTGTGAGTGCCAGTGTTCGCGGAATGGGCGTGGCTGTCATTACCAACACATGAGGGCTTATTTCGCTTTTCCCCCAAAGCTTTGCCCTTTGCGCTACACCAAACCGATGCTGTTCATCGATTATCGCAAGCCCTAAACTTTTAAAAATAACCTTGTCCTCAATTAATGCATGCGTACCTGTTAGTATCGTTACTTCCCCGTCCGCAGTTGCCTGTAATATTTCTTTTTTCGCTTTTGCGGAAGAAGAACCAGTCAGTATTCTTACGGTAACCGGCATATTTTGCAGGAGAGATTGTAAGCTTTCATAGTGTTGGCGGGCGAGTATTTCAGTAGGTGCCATAAAGCAGCTTTGGTAACCGTTATCGGCAGCAATAAGCATGCTCATCAGTGCTACTATGGTTTTCCCGCTTCCAACATCTCCTTGCAACAACCGGTTCATTTGTTTTCCGCTTCCTGTATCCTTTCTAATTTCTTTAAGTACTTTTTTTTGTGCACCGGTTAACTCAAACGGAAGATTTTTACTGTAAAATTCATTGAAGTTATCCCCAACTTTATTAAACAAGAGTCCTTTTGAAAATGAATGCCTCTTATATCGGAGAATTCCTAATCGCAGTTGTGCTATAAAAAGCTCTTCAAATTTTAATCGCTTTATGGCGGCAACATATTCTTCAGCGCTTACCGGAAAATGAATTTGCCTGTAGGCATTGTATCTTTTTACCAGGTGATATTGGGTGAGAATAGATGCAGGCAGATTTTCAGGGATATCTTTTTCGGCCAGCATTTGGAGTAATGTATAAGTAAGTTTTGCAATTTGCCTTCCTCCAAGGTTCCTCGTTTTAAGTTTTTCGGTAGTTGAATAAACAGGTTCTAAAAATAAGTTTTTTTCACTTCCTGCATCGGTAGCCTCTTCCATTTCCGGGTGTGATATTTGTGGTGTATTCATAAAAAAACCGGCCTTACCGAAGATCCGGTACCTGCTTCCCACATGAACAGTTTTCTGCACCCAGTTAATACCCTGGAACCAAACCAGTTCCAATTCTCCCGTGCCGTCATATAAACTTGCTACAAGCCGCCTTCCTCTTTTTTCACCCGCTGTTTCCAATGAAGTTATTTTCCCCATTACTTGAACATACTCCGTTTCAGGATCAATCATATTGATAGCCGTTATTTTTGTTTTGTCAATATGCCGGAAAGGAAAATATTCCAGCAGGTCACCGAAAGTAAATATACCTGCCTCTTTTTTTAAAAGATCAGCTCTTTGAGGACCTACTCCTTTTAAATATTCAATAGGATTGCTTAATATGGAAGCTATGCCTGTGATAGTAAATTGTTTTTTGCAAATATAACATCAGTAGGCAGTTTACGGTTGACGGATATTACAGTGTTATCAAATTGCTTATTCGATTATTTCAGTTGAAATAACCCGTGAAGATAAAAAATTCTAACATTTCCTTAGGCAATATTAAATCAAAAAAGAAGTTTATAATTAATGATACACAGAGGTTCAACGAATGTTAAAAAAGCTATAAAGAAGTGTATCAAAATTAAATAACGAACAAAACAATAGGATTAAAAATAATTGCGATGTACATTCGCAACTGCTATTAAAGAAGTAAATCCAATTTTTAAAAGCAATTTTCCTTCAATCCGTCAATGAAAAATCCTGAGCCCAATTAGCGCATAAATTTTTTCAAAGAATTTTTTTTTCTAACTTGTACAATAAACAATGAATGAATGAATAAGTCACTCAAAAAATTTATTATTTTTATTTCTCCTCTTTTTATTTTTCTTGTTCATCTTCCTTTTGTTTTTGCAAAAATAAAACCAGATACCCAAATACTTTCCACGCTATCATTTTCTCTCAGATCTCATATCATCAATACTAATGTCGGGGGAACGTTCCCCAGCGCAGGCAAGGCGGGGGTTTACGACAGTTTACATTTGCTTAGACTTGGACTAACAAAACAAGCCTTTGACTGTGCGATGACGGGCTTTAATTCACTTCGGTCGCTTGGTAAACTCAATAACGATAGTATTATTTCAATTGTTGATTTCAGCCTTTCATCGGCGCAAAAAAGACTGTTTGTAATTGATATTAAAAACTATAAAGTTTTATATAATACTTATGTAGCTCATGGGCGCAATTCAGGAGAAGAATATGCGAAAGAATTTTCCAATGCCCAATCAAGTTATAAAAGCAGCCTTGGTTTCTATGTTACTAAAAACACCTATAAAGGTGAGCATGGTTTTTCGCTTCATCTTGAAGGAGAAGAAAAAGGAATAAATGATAATGCTTACAGCAGGGACATTGTAATGCACAGCGCTGATTATGTAAATGAAAAATATATAAGAAGCAAAGGTTATATAGGCCGCAGTCTTGGTTGCCCCGCAATCCCCAAAAAAGTTTACAAGCCAATAATCAATGAAATAAAAAACGGATCCTGCCTTTTCCTGTACAGCCCCGATCCATATTATCTTACTCACTCTGCATTTTTACAACAGGCCTCATAATTTCACATCATCGTTTAAGAATTATAAAGCTGGCAATATTGAGCTGTGGAATCTGCAGACTCAACCAGGCCTGGAAGAATTGTAAAATTTTCTGATCAAAAATCAATTTGTTTCCAAAGCATCGCTTAAAAACCTTGCCTTATTGATTTCGATTATTTCACTGTCGTTATCTTTATCAAAATTAAATTGTGCATTATGCTAAAAGTAGGCGTTTTCGGTGTTGGCCATTTAGGCAAGTTTCATCTTAATAACTGGAAGGAGATCGATACCGTAAAACTCGTTGGCTTTTACGATCCATCTGATGAAAACGCAAATATGGTTAAGGAAAAATACGGTTTGAAAAGATTTAAAAGTGCGTCAGACCTTATAGAAGCATCCGATATTGTGGATATAGTTGCCCCAACGGTCATGCATTATGAATTATGCAAGATGGCCATTTTAAAAAGCAGGGATGTATTCGTAGAGAAGCCACTCGCTAATACCATGAACGAAGCAAAGGAAATAATAAAACTTACAAAAGAAGCTAATATAAAACTGCAGGTAGGGCACGTTGAAAGATTTAACCCGGCATTCCTGGCACTAAAAGGATATGAGCTAAACCCGATGTTCATTGAGGTACATCGCCTCTCGCAATTTAATCCCCGTGGTACCGATGTGAGCGTCATACTCGATTTAATGATTCATGATATCGATATTATTTTAACTCTTGTAAAAAGCAGCGTAAAAAATGTGTATGCCAATGGAGTAAATGTGTTAAGCGATACCCCCGATATAGCCAATGTACGCATCGAGTTTGATAATGGTTGTGTTGCCAATCTTACTTCATCAAGGATCAGCATGAAAAAAATGCGTAAAATGCGCCTGTTCCAAAAAGATTCTTACATAAGCATAGATTTCCTTGATAAAAAAACAGAAGTAATTAAATACAAAACCGCCACAGATATCAATGTATTTTCGTTTGATATAGAAACCAATTCCGGAAAAAAAACGATTGCCATTGCAGCGCCCGTCATAAAAGAAAATAATGCCATTAAAGAGGAACTGCTCAGTTTTATTGACTCTATTAAAAAAAATAAATCAACCATTGTAACTGATATTGATGGATACCGGGCCATGGAAGTGGCTCACCTGATACTTGATAAGATAAACCGGAATCAAATCAACTAAAAAAAATCCACTACCAACATTGGCAAAGCGGCTTCCCATAGCTTATTATGCGCTCGGTGACTTCATTGCCGCATCTTTTGCCTGGATTACTTTTTATTCTTTTTACAGTGTCTTCCCTCTCGAATCGTTTAGGCCAAGCAATAAGTTTATTTTTGGATTTATATTGTACACGATTAGCTGGATTGTCCTCTATCATTTATTTGGAGCTTATAAAAATATTTATTATAAATCGCGGGTCAATGAAATGCGGTACACCTTTGTGAGCACGGTTACAGGATGTATATTGCTTCTTTTTATTTTTATGTTGTATGCCAATAATAAAAGCTATACTTTTTTTTACAAAGAATTTTTCACCTTATTCATTCTCCAGTTTTTTATAACTTATTTTTTCAGGTCAATATTATTATCAAAAGCACATAGCCAGTTACAAAGGGGACAGGTGTGGTTTAACACGATTATTATTGGTAGTAACGAAAACGCATGGCGGCTTTTTAAATCTATAACTACCAATAATGAAAAAACGGGCTACCGGATTTGTGGGTTTCTAACGGTTGAAAGCGGGATACCCGGTGAAATTGCCGGCTACGCGACACATCTTGGGAATATTAACGATGCTCATAAATTTATCAATGAACTAAAAATAAAAGAAGTAATTATAGCGTTGGAAAAAGACGAAAGAGTAATGCTCGAAAAAATTTTACAATTATTGAATGAAAAAGAAGTAAACATAAAAATGTTGCCGGATAAGGCAGACATTCTTAATGGTGCCGTACGAACCAGTAACGTGATGGGTACGCCGCTGATTGAAATGCATTTGGGGTTAATGGACGCATGGCAACAGAACATCAAGCGGCTTATTGACGTTTTAGTTTCTGGTTGTGGGCTAATCATTTTGTCGCCTTTAATCCTGTACACAGCCGTTAGAACGAAGTTCTCCTCTAAAGGGGACATATTTTTTTTACAGGAAAGAATAGGTTGTAAGGGCAACTCCTTTACCATTTACAAATTTCGTTCAATGATTACAGGTGCCGAAAAAAAAGGGCCTATGTTGAGCAGCGCCAATGATGACCGCATTACTAACTGGGGGAAAACTATGCGCCGCTGGCGGCTTGATGAATTGCCGCAACTTTGGAATATTTTAAAAGGAGAAATGAGCCTGGTGGGTCCGAGACCTGAAAGAAAATATTACACTGATCGCATTACACGTGAACACCCGGAATATAAATTACTTTTAAAAGTAAAGCCTGGTTTAACAAGTTGGGGAATGGTAAAATTCGGCTATGCCGAGAATGTAGAAGAAATGATTGAGCGTATGCAATACGATATTATTTATATAGAAAATATTTCTCTCACACTTGATTTTAAAATCATGATTCACACCATAAGGATCATTTTATCTGGAAAGGGAAAATAATATTTTATGTGTAATGCCCCAATGCATTTTAAAAAATGACATATAATAAAAAAGTTATTTCAATCTTTCCGGGTTTTGCACTAAAAAATCTTTCCAGCCACTTAATTTTTTAACGGTTTGATCAGCCGGTCTATTCCCCTGGAAGTGATGGCAAACGGCGACTGCCAATGCATCGGTAGCATCATAATGCCGGGGATTCTCTTCAAAACTTAAAATACGCTGAAGCATTTTCAACACCTGCAATTTATCTGCGTTTCCATTGCCGGTAATGGACTGTTTTATTTTGCGCGGAGAATATTCCGTAACGGGAACACCCGCCTGCATAGCCGCAGCTATGGCCACACCCTGCGCCCTTCCCAGTTTTAGCATGCTCTGCACATTTTTCCCAAAAAAAGGAGCTTCGATAGCAAGCGCATGTGGCGAGTGAATTTTTACGAGATCACATACTTTTTGATGTATGATCTGCAATCTTTCATAAGCATCTTTGTGGGAAGAGAGCTTTAGCACATCCATCATTACCAGGGTAACTCCGTTTGACGAAACCTCTATAACGCCGAAGCCCATGATAACAGTTCCGGGATCAATACCTAAAATGATTTTTGACTTTTTATACAATTGAAGTTTATTTTTGGCCTGCACAACATTGGTGTTGTCACTTAAAAAAAGAAAACGATTACCTTGTACAAAGCTACATGATCCGCACCCGTAAAAATATCAAAATAATATTCAAGTATATCGTTGCGCCTTTGCTCGGGGCATGGCTGTTTTATTCTTTATACCAGCAAATAAAAGGGCAGCCGAATCTTTTGCAATCCATTGATCTTATTAAGGAAGCTCCGTTTGGGGCGCAGGCCCTGAAGTTCTGGACGGTTATAGCACTCGTTTTTATCAATTGGGGATTTGAAGCAAAAAAATGGCAGGTACTTGTGAAAACACTACAGCCTTTTACATTTTTAAGAGCGTATAGATCCGTACTGAGCGGCGTAACACTTTCTTTAAATACGCCCAACCGTATTGGAGAATATGGCGGACGTATTTTATACGTAAAAGAAGGCAACAGGATTAAGGCCATATCATTATCCATCGCAGGAAGCATTAGCCAACTGATTATTACATTAATAATAGGATGCTGCGGGCTGGTGTATCTCATTTTTTTCCAGGGAGTCAGCAATGATATGATCATGGGGCTTTCGGTTTTCTGGCTTAAAACATTATTACTTTTATCGTCCTTTGCCACTGTGCTCGTTGTTGTATTCTATTTCAAATTGTCATGGCTCATTAAATTGGTAGAGAAAATACCGGCAGCGGCAAAGTATGTTGAATATATAAGCGTGCTGGATGATTTTACTCCCAAATTATTGTTAAGGTTACTTTCGCTTTCCTTCTTTCGCTACCTTGTTTTCGTCTTTCAGTATATATTAATGCTACAGGTCTTGGATGTAGGAATTTTATGGGTAAATGGATTCTGGATCATAAGCATTCTTTTTTTAGTGCTGGCAATTGTACCTTCATTCGCAATCGCCGATCTTGGCATAAGAGGAAAATTCAGCATAGAGCTTTTGAACTTTTACAGTACGAACACTGTAGGAATTATAGGCACGACGTTTGGCATATGGTTTATCAATTTATTTATCCCGGCTCTTGCAGGAAGCCTGCTAATATTGGGTATAAAATTTTTTAAAGACAAATAATAAAGTTTGAAAACAGTTATAACAATTGCTATTTTACTTTTCGCATTTTCAACCAAGGGTGGGGATGAATTCTGTGGTACAAAAAACACAGCCTTCAACGCCGGTGAAATGGTAACTATGAAGGTATATTATACAACCCTGGGAATGTATGTCGGAGCAGGAGAAGCGGTTTTTTCTACCACCCTCGAAAAATTTAATGGTAAGACAGTATATCATTGTACCGGAACAGGAGCTTCTTATTCTTTTTTTGATAATTTTTATAAAGTACGCGACAAATATGAAACCTATATTGATACTGCCACTATGCTGCCGGTAAAATTTATCCGGAATGTAGATGAAGGGGGAACAAAATTTTACGACAATGTAACTTTTAACCACAATACCGGCATTGCGGTCAGTGCCAAGGGCGTTTATAAGATAGGCTCTTGTGTACAGGATGTTATAAGTGCCACCTATTATGCGCGAAATATTAATTTTAATAAATATAGCCCGGGAGATAAAATTCCATTTGATATGTTTTTAGATAATGAAACTTATCACCTGTATCTCCGTTATGAGGGAAAAGAGACTATCAAAACCAAATACGGCAAATTCCACGCTATAAAGTTTAAACCCTTGCTCATTAAGGGTACTATTTTTGAAGGTGGTGAAAAAATGAACGTATGGGTTAGCGATGATCCAAATCATTTGCTGTTAAGGGCAGAGAGCCCGATTTCGGTGGGTACGATCAAAGTTGATATGATGGGATATAAAAATCTTCGTTACCCGCTTACTTCCCTGATCAACTTCAGGTAATGAAATAACAACGCCAAAAAATTATTCCCAGTAAATTTTATTGATTTCTATTTTCAAGAAATTTTATTCTTACCAAAATCAAAACAGATATACCGGTGATAAGATACGAAATTGATAAAAGTATGTTTTCATTGGGCGAAAGAGCTACCCCCTTAATCTGTTCTTTAATAAAAAAGTACGCGGTTGTTCCCAGGCTCAACACCAGGAAGACTGAGCTTATTTTTTTCATTTGAATTTCCTTTTTAAAAGCATTTGTTTATAAAACATCTTCCAGTTTAAAAGTTTGCCTGCTGCGTACACCCCTGTCAGTTAGTTGCAGGTTGCAACATTCAATTTCAGGATCGTGTTCAAAAAAAAGGATATAATCTTTTTGTTGCGCTTCAGTAAGAAATGCTTTTTTTTCTTTGAGGGTTTCCAATGGTCTTGTATCATAAGCCATAATATAAGGAACAGGAATATGGGCTACAGACGGCAAGAGGTCGGCCATGTAAATGATGGTTTTGTCCCTGTATCTTATTTGAGGCAACATCATGGATTCTGTGTGGCCGCTTACAAAACGAACCTTTATGGCTTCTGTAAATTCAATACCTTCCTGCGATGCAATAAATTGTAATTGGCCGCTTTCTTTTACAGGCAAAATATTTTCTTTTAAAAAACTTGCCTTTTCCCTGTCATTGGGATTAACAGCCCATTCCCAGTGTCGCTCATTACTCCAGTATACTGCATTTTTAAAAGCCGGAACCAGTTTGTCCCCTGATTTTTCAATAGAGCCACCACAATGATCAAAATGAAGATGGGTTAAAAAAACGTCTGTTATATCTTCCTTGTTGAACCCATGCTTCGACAAAGATTTTTCGAGCGTATCGTCTCCGTTTAAAAAATAGTGGCCAAAAAATTTTTCATCCTGTTTATTACCCATCCCATTATCAATAAGAATTAACCTGTCGCCATCTTCTATAAGCATACAACGCATGGCCCAGTTGCACAAATTATTTTCATCAGGTGTGTTTAGTTTCTTCCACATACTCTTTGGTACCACGCCGAACATGGCACCGCCATCCAGCCTAAAATACCCCGCATTTACAGAAAATAATTTCATAAGGTTACACCTTTAAACAGACGTTCTACACTCATTTGTTTTTCTTTCCTGAGAGTAAAAAATAAAATAATAAATCCTATTATAAAAAAACACATAACTGCCAGTACCGAATTTTTCATACTGCCCGTTAATTCTTCTATCAATCCAAAACTAAACATACCTATTACAATGCCTATTTTTTCGGTAACATCATAAAAACTAAAAAAAGAAGTGGTATCTTTTGTAACAGGCATCAGTTTAGAATACGTGGACCTGCTCAGCGATTGAATGCCCCCCATTACCAGGCCAACTACCGCGGCCAGGATATAAAAATACATTTCAGCATTTACGCCCCTATCGCTGATAGTAGCTATTTCATATGCGCCCAGGCATACCAATACCCATATGATCACCACGCTGAGCAATGTTTGAAAGTTGCCGAATTTTTCTGAAAGTTTTGCCATTAAGTGAGCGCCTGCTATGGCTACTATCTGAATTATGAGAATCGTGATAATCAGTTTTTCAGTCGGCAATTTTAGCTGCTTGCTTCCAAACAATGCGGCCACCAGCATAATCGTTTGAACACCCATGTTGTAAAAGAAAAATGCCAGTAAAAAGCGTTTTAAAATCAATAGTGTTTTCAACTGGTTAAACACTTTTTTAAGCTCAATAAAGCCATTGGCAAAAACATTTTTCCCGGGGCGAAAAGCCGCAGGAGTACCCTTCGGCATAACATTCAGCGTAATTTGCGCAAAGCCAAACCACCAGATGCCCACCAGCAAAAAAGAAAAGCGCGCAGGCAGAGTAGCATCGTTTTGCATGCCAAACCATCCAGGCTTAAAAACAAAAACAAAACAAATAACCTGTAAAATAACGCTTCCAATATAACCCATGGAAAAGCCGCTGGCGCTTACCCTGTCTCTATCCTCAGGTGC